>JAZNCY010000130.1:0-5534 GCA_045587825.1 Acutalibacteraceae bacterium | reverse complement strand
CTTATTATTGAAAAAATGTGAAAATTGTAATATAATGTAAACTGCGATGATTTGGGGTTCTCAAATCTAAATATTTTCAGAAAAGGAAAGATATTATGCAAATTCTCGTTGAAATCTGGACAAAAATCCTTGCCCTTTTTGAAGGTACAACTTCAATGGATTTTACTTCAGAAGTAATTCCAATGGTTATTATGTGGGCATTCGGTGGTCTTCTTATTTACTTTGCTATTGCAAAGGATATGGAGCCTACACTTCTTTTACCAATGGGCTTTGGTACAATTCTCGTTAACTTACCACTTGCTGAATTGGTCGGTGTTATAAGTGAAGAAGGTGCAATCAGAATTCTTTACGATGCTGGTATTGCAAATGAACTTTTCCCACTTCTTCTCTTTATAGGTATCGGTGCCATGATTGACTTCGGTCCACTTCTTTCTAATCCGAAGCTTATGATTTTCGGCGCTGCTGCTCAGTTCGGTATTTTCTTTACACTTGCAATGGCAACTCTTTTGGGATTCCCTATAAAAGAAGCTGCTTCAATTGCTGTTATCGGTGCTGCGGATGGTCCTACATCTATTTACGTAGCAAACGTTCTTAAATCAGAAAACATTGGTGCTATTATTGTTGCTGCTTATTCTTATATGGCACTTGTTCCAATGGTTCAACCACCAGTTATTAAAGCACTTACAACTAAAAAAGAACGTAGAATCAGAATGAAATATGAGGGTAAAGCTGTTTCAAAAAGAACAAAAATCCTTTTCCCTATATTCGTAACAATTATTGTTGGTCTTGTTTCTCAACAATCAGTTGCTCTTGTTGGTTTCCTTATGTTTGGTAACCTTATCAGAGAATGTGGCGTTCTTGATTCACTTTCAGAAACAGCTCAAAAAGTTCTTGCCAACCTTGTTACAATCCTTCTCGGTATTACAGTTGCAACAAATATGAATGCAGAAAAATTCTTAAGAACTGAAACATTTATTATTCTTGGTCTTGGTCTTGTTGCTTTCGTTTTCGATACCGCAGGTGGCGTTCTTTTTGCAAAGTTCTTAAACATCTTCTTACCAAAAGACAAAAAAATCAACCCAATGATTGGTGCTGCAGGTATTTCTGCATTCCCAATGTCATCTCGTGTTGTTCATAAGTTAGGGCTTGAAGAAGATAACCAGAACTTCCTTCTTATGCACGCAACAGGCGTTAACGTTTCAGGTCAGATTGCATCAGTTATTGCTGGTGGTATGATTCTTAATTTCTTTGGTTAATAGGAGGGCGTGAAATATGTTAGATAAAATTCTTGAACGTTTTACTGCTCCTGAATTCATTGAATCATTACTTTGTTCAGTAGCAGGTATGGCAGGTATTTTCATTGTTGTTGGCGTTATTATTTTAAGCATTGTTCTTCTCAACAAATTCGGTAATGTTTCAGGTAAAAAGGGAAATGACGAATAATAAAAAGCGCTGAATATAAAATCAGAAATTAAAATTTCTGAATAGCATTAATATTACATTCAAATAGAGACAAAATCATCCTATCATTTAAAGTACATACTAAAAATGATAGGATGTTTTATTTTACAATGCCTAACAACTAACAACCAATACCTAATAACTAAATCACAAATAATTCTTAACTTCACTACGAAGCTTTTCTTCTAACTTAATAAGTTTTTTGCAGATATCCTTTGCGAATTCTTCTGCCGCTTCGTATTCGTTTAAATATTTATTAAGTGATTTAACACCCATATCGCAACCATCCGTCATTAAATCAGCAATAGTACTGTCAGACTCATTTACCATTAATTTCATATTTGTTTTCATCCACGACATTCCCTTTGCCATTGGGTTAGGGTCTTTTCCATCATCGTGAAAACGATTAAGTTCTTCGCCAATTTCTCTGTCCAAAGTTACGTGCTCGTTTTTGCAGTCAATTAAAAAATCCTTGAGCTTCTGGCTTTTTACGTAATCTAAAACGTCATCAATCGAAGCAATACCCATTTTAACTCCTGCATCACATTCACGTAATAATTTAATTGTATCTTGTTCAATCATTTTTTCTTTTTCTCCTTTGCTTTTTTAATAGTATTGTTAATTTTTAGGAGAATATACATAGATAGAACAGAAATCGGGACTAGGGACAAGATAAAAAAACTACATTCTATCAAAAACCACAAATGAGAGAATGTAGTTTCTCTTTTTATCGTAGGGGAAGAGCTTTGCTCTCCCGCGAGAACGCATTGTGTTTCATAATGTATTATAAAATGAAACGGTAAATTCAAATTTTACAACACTCGATTGGTTTATTTTACAAAAAACTTTCTCTTACTACTACGGGCGACCACAGGTCTGCCCCTACCATTGTGAGCGTTAATTTTTGTTTCATTTTTACTTTATTCTTTATTCTTCAATCCTTAAAATAAAAATCCTATCACTTTCGCACTAAAAAATGATAGGATTTGTTATTTTTGTATTTTAGGGTTATTTGTTCTTTCTAACAGATAATCAATTGAAACATTGAAATAATCTGCAATTTTAATGAGTTCATTTATTCCTGGCTCACGCTCTCCTGTTTCATAACGGCTTATAGTATGTTGTGCCATATTTAAATCCATAGCTAATTTAAGCTGTGAAATATTTTTAGATTTTCTAATTTCTCTTAGCCTCATAAAAACACCCCTTGACATTATTATCCCACAATGGTATAATTTTAATATCCCAAAACGGCATATAAGGAGATATTAACCGTTATGAATTATGAAGAAATTTTGGAATTGATAACTAATAAAATAGAAATATTAGAGGTTGGTACAGAATTCTTCTTAAAAGATTTATTTGATGGAACAGATTGGAAAAGTTTCAAAAGGGGTGAAAAATTAAGCTTAGGAAGATATTTCAAAAATCATGTTGTTACCGAAAAAATTGCAAATGTAATTTACATAGGTAAGGCACAAAACAATTCGGCAATTTATAAAAAATGTTAGGAGCGTGGTTTTAATGATGAAAAAAATATTAGCTTGTTTAATAATTGCGGTACTATTAGTTACATCTGGTTGTTCTGGCGCAATATTAGGTGGTGAACCAACTACAAAAAGTGCAGCACAAATTGAAGCAGAAAATATAGAAAATGCTAAAAATGCTGCTATTGCACTATTAAGAAATAATTTGAAAAATCCTCAAAGTTTGCAAGTAAATAGTATACAATGCAAAAATACTCCACCAACTGGTGAAATGGCAGAAGGTGGAGTTGTAGATATGGACTGTAAATATATTTTTATGATTGATTATTCTGCACAAAATGGTTTTGGTGGGACAAATAGGTCTAATGCTATTGTAAAATATTATCACGATGGTAATGTTTATATTGCTTTTGATGGAGATAATTCATATTCAAGATTCTATGGCACATATCTTTGTTATTCATATGTTGATATTATTTAATTAAGTTCTAAATTCAATTTAAAATAACATGAAATTAACAACACCCTATCATTTAAAGTACCAACTAAAAATGATAGGGTGATTTTTTAATAACATATAAAATTTTGCAATATATTCGCTGATGCGAATGCGATATAAATTCATTACATTCATTTGCGATATATACTCGCTTTTGCTCGTATGCGATATGATATAAATCCCAAAACACGCCGAAGGCATATCGCTTTGCAAAGCAAAATATCGCATCGTAAGATATATCACAAATAAAATTTAATACAACGTATTAAATTTTATTTATAAAGTGGGCCATAAGCCTCGCAAGCTCTGAAGTCTGCGCCTTCAAGCTCTGCTGTGCCAAATGCATTCCAAGAAGCTGGACGGAAAATCTTGCTTTCATCTACGTTGTGCATTGAAACAGGAATACGAAGCATTGAGCAGAGAGTAATAATATCTGCACCAATGTGACCGTAAGAAATAGCACCGTGGTTTGCGCCCCAATGATTCATAACTTCATAAGCAGAAACGAATGGGCCTTTACCTGTAAGAATTGGTGTAAACCATGTGCAAGGCCATGTATAGTCTGTTCTCTTCCAGATTTTGTCTGAAACTTCATCAGGAAGTGCTACTGTGTAACCTTCACAAATCTGAACTGTTGGTCCAAGGCCTTTAACAAGATTAAGTCTAATCATAGTAGCAGGCATTTCAGCTCTTGTAAGGAAACGGCTTGAATATCCGCCACCACGGAAGTAACCATTATCAGCTGGTGCCCAAGTGGTAGCTTCTGTCATCTTTTTAATATCATCTTCAGTAACATTGTACCATTCTTTGATAACACCGTTACCATTTTCGTCTTTTACTTCACCGCAAGCGTCAAGACAGCAAGCACCTGAGTTGATAAGGTGAATAAAGCCCTTACCTTCTTTAGCTTTGCCTTCTAATTCGTAGCCTGTAGCTTTCTTTGTTGCTTCTGGGCTCCAGTATGTTCTTACGTCAGCAAACATCTGTGGACGGTTTGTAAGTAATTTCATGAAGAGCATACTAATGCCATTGAGAACGTCGTTTTCTGTAGCAAGAATGTAAGGTTCTCTTGCACCGTTCCAGTCAAATGATGTGTTAAGCATTGCTTCTGCGAAGTCAGCGTTAGGATAGAAGTCAGTCCATTGTCTCTGACCCTGGAAGCCAGCCGCAATAGCATTGTGGCCAACCATTTCTTCTTCTCTGCCTTCTGGAAGGTTTTTGTTACCGTTCATAAGGTCTTTAATGATGCACATCATCTTAACTGTAAACTGCCAGTCTTTTTCTTTTTGTTCGTCAGATTTTCTAACGAATTCTGGGTTTTTATCAAATGCTTCTTTGCAGTTTTCTTTTACCCATTTATAAGCCTTCTGATATTCAGCTTCGTCATAAATGCCTTCTTCCATTCGACGGATGATTTCAACCTCGTCAACAGATTCAACACGTAAGCCAAGATATTCCTCAAGGAAGTCAGGGTCAATTGAAGAACCTGCAATACCCATACAGATTGAACCGATTTGAAGATATGATTTACCACGCATTGTAGCAACAGCAACTGCTGCACGACCAAATCGGAGGATTTTTTCTTGAACGTCTTCAGGGATATCAGTAGCAGTAGCATCCTGAACGTCTTTACCATAGATACCAAAAGCTGGGAGACCCTTCTGAGCGTGGGCTGCAAGAACTGATGCTAAATAAACAGCACCTGGTCTTTCAGTACCATTGAAGCCCCAAACACCTTTGATTGTGTTTTTATCCATATCCATTGTTTCTGAACCGTAGCACCAGCAAGGTGTAACAGAAAGAGTAATATCAACGCCAGCTTTTTTGAATTCATCAGCACATTGTGCAGCTTCAGCAACACGACCAATAGTTGTGCTTGAAATAATAACCTTTACAGGCTCACCGTTAGAATATTTAAGATTTTCGGTAAAGAGCTTCTGAGCTGCCTTTGCCATATTCATTGTTTGTTCTTCGAGAGATTCTCTAACCTTAAGTGGACCACGTCTACCATCAATACAAGGACGGATACCAATTACAGGATAATCCCCGATAAATCTGTTTTCTGCCATTTTTATATCATCCTTTCA
>JAZNCY010000129.1:0-1657 GCA_045587825.1 Acutalibacteraceae bacterium | reverse complement strand
TTAATCTTAACTCCGGATGCTGCTCAGCCATTTGAAATCAATGCAAGTGAAATTGTAATCGAAGGCGAATCAGCACCAGATTATCCACTTCAGAAAAAACGTCACACATTAGAATATTTAAGAACAATCGGACACCTTCGTCCAAGAGCAAATACTTATTCTGCTGCATTCAGAGTTCGTTCTGTTGCATCATTTGCAATTCATAAGTTTTTCCAGGAACGTGGCTTTATGTATGCACACACACCACTCATTTCTTGTAGTGACTGTGAAGGTGCCGGCGAAATGTTCAGAGTAACTTCATTTGAACTTGACAATGTTCCTAAGACTGAAGAAGGTAAAATTGATTACTCTAAAGATTTCTTCGGGAAACCTGCTTTCTTAACTGTTTCAGGTCAGCTTGAAGGCGAAATTATGGCACAATCTTTCGGTAAAATTTATACATTTGGACCTACCTTCAGAGCAGAGCGTTCTTACACACAACGTCACGCTGCTGAATTCTGGATGATTGAACCGGAAATTGCTTTTGCAGACCTTAGTGACGATATGGATTTAGCAGAAGATATGATTAAATATGTTATCAGCTATGTTCTTGAAAATTGTAAGCAAGAACTCGAATTCTGCAATAAATTCATTGATAATGGTCTTATTGAAAGACTTACAACTGTTGCAAATTCTGACTTTGCAAGAGTAACTTATACAGATGCAGTTAAAGAACTCGAAAAGAATAACGATAACTTTGAATTTAAAGCATACTGGGGTTGCGATTTACAGACAGAGCACGAAAGATATTTGACAGAACAAGTATTCAAAAAGCCTGTTTTTGTTACAGATTATCCAAAAGAAATCAAAGCTTACTATATGCGCCTTAACGATGACGGCAAAACTGTTGCTGCTGCTGACTTACTCGTTATGGGTATTGGTGAAATTATCGGTGGTAGCCAACGTGAAGAAAGATATGACGTTTTAGTAGAAAGAATTAAAGAATTAGGTCTTAAAGAAGAAGACTACTGGTGGTACTTGGATTTAAGAAAATACGGTGGTACTCACCACGCTGGTTTCGGTCTTGGATTTGAAAGACTTATTATGTATATGACAGGTATTTCAAACATTCGTGACGTTCTTCCATTCCCAAGAACAACAGGTACAGCAGAATTTTAATCACATTTTAATTTTGGAGTTTATTTATGAATCAATCTTATTTAAAAATGTCAAAAGACGAATTACAAGCACAATATAACGCCGTTTTAAAAGAATATAATGACATTAAAGCAAAAGGTCTTAATATCGATATGTCACGTGGTAAGCCAGGTAGCGACCAACTTGATATTTCTAACGATATGCTTAAAGTTTTCGAAGATGGTAACTTTAAAACAGAAGCAGGCTTTGATGTAAGAAACTATGGTTTACTTCAGGGTATTCCAGAGTGTCAGAAGCTTTTTGCTGAGCTTTTAGAGGTTAAACCAGAAATGGTTATAGTTGGAGGTAACTCAAGCCTTTCACTTATGTATGACTACGTTTCTCAATGTATGTTTTTAGGTGCAGGCTTTACACCTTGGAGCAAACAAGGCACTGTTAAATTCCTTTGTCCTTGCCCTGGTTACGACAGACACTTTGCTATTTGTGAGTCTTTAGGCATCGAAATGATTAACATTAAAAT
>JAZNCY010000128.1:0-7804 GCA_045587825.1 Acutalibacteraceae bacterium | reverse complement strand
ATAATTTAGATTTAGTTATTTTTAGATAAGAGGTTTATTCATGTTAGGCAAATTAATAAGACTCAGTATAACTGAGCCAGTAGGCACTCCTTTGGGTGACACAGGCAGAGTTTACAAGCTCAACCAAGGTCAGCCAATAGGTAAATTTAAGCCCTACTCACCCATTAGCGGCGTTCTTGTAATGGGTATTGATAATCCAGTTAAACACTTTGACGGCAGAGTTATTGCATCGGTTCGTTTTCTTGACACTGGCGAAGTAAAATTAATTGCTGCGCCAAAATCAAAAAGATTCATTGACTGTGAAATCAAGAATGCTATAAGCTTTTTAACCGAAGGCAGAAAATACAATTTAGAATGCAGATATGAGCGTTCTTGCGGTGCGGTTATTTTTAGAAATATAAATGGTCAAATCCGTTATCTTCTCATAAAAAACAACCGCAGTTCAAACTGGGGCTTCCCGAAAGGTCATATGGAAGACGGCGAAACTGCAGAAGAAACTGCAAAGCGTGAAGTTCTTGAAGAAACAGGAATTCATATTGAGATTGTTCCTGACTTCGTTTCTAAATCTGAATACACAATTCAGAACAGAATTCATAAATCAGTTTTTGTTTTTGTTGCTAAGACAGATGATACTCAGACAATTATTCAGAAAGAAGAAATTGAAGATTACATCTGGCTTACATACGAAAACGCTTATAAAAACTTGAAATTTGAGAATGATAAAACTATTCTTCACGATGCAAGAGAACACCTTATAAAAAAAGGTTTAATTACACCAGAAGAGGTATAAAATGGTAGATAGTATTGTTAATGCAGTTGTTGATTTTTTCAAAAACGATATACCAGCAGAACTCATAGCATTTGTTATATCACTTTTCCCTGTTTTAGAAATTCGTGGCGGTATGATTGCCGCAAGACTTTTGGAAATTGATTTTATAAAAGCATTTATTATTTGTTATATCGGTAATATGCTCCCAATTCCATTCATTCTTCTCTTTATTAAAAAGATTTTTGCTATTATGAGAAAAAACAAGCACTTAGCAAAAATTGTTGAAAGAATGGAAGCTCGTTCAGACAAGAAAAAAGGCACTATGGAAAAATATAAGGAATGGGGACTTTTGCTTTTTGTTGCAATACCACTCCCTGGTACTGGCGGTTGGACAGGCGCTCTTATTTCTGCCCTTATGGATTTAAAAATTAAAAAGAGCTTACCGATTATAGCTCTTGGTGTGTTTATTGCAGGGCTTATAATGTCATTTGTAACGTATGGCATTTTTTAAAGGAAATAGGAAATAGGAAATAGGAAATAGGAATTAGTAGTCGGTTCTACTTAAAGTTTATTATAAAAATTAATTTATCACACTATAAAAACTGAACATCAAATAAGTTAAAACATCTTTTCATTTTTTGTTAAACAAACTTAGAATGTTAAGGTGTTTATCTCTTTCCTAATTCCTAATTCCTATTTCCTAATTCCTATTTCCTAATTCCTATTTCCTATTTCCTAATTCCTATTTCCTAATTCCTATTCACACTTGCTTTTCTTATCAAAAAACTGTATATTAATCTATGGTGATAATTTATGAATATATGTTACATCTTCGGTGCTTTAGACACTGGTATTGCTGATTTCAAGCCACAAAAAAATGACTTAATTATTGCGGCAGATGGTGGTTACAGCACGTTAAAAAAAATCAATATAAAACCCGATTTAGTTGTTGGTGATTTTGATTCTTTGGGAGAAGCACCTGAGAATGAAAATGTAATAAAACACCCTATTAAAAAGGATGACACAGACACACTTTTAGCAGTGAAAATCGGTTTAGAAAAAGGCTATAAAACATTCGTAATTTATGGTGCTGTTGGTGGCAGATTAGACCACACAGTAGCTACAATTCAGACTGCCACCTTTGTTGCTGAAAATGGCGGTATTGCTTACATTTACGATGGTAACCACACTGTTACCGCTATAAAAAATTCAAGCATAAAATTCAAAGATACTGCTAAAGGATATATTTCAATTTTTGCGCTTTCGGGTGTTGCAAAAGGTGTTTCAATTGATGGGCTTTTATATGAATTGAATGATGCTGAAATTACACCTTCATTCCCTATTGGTGTGAGTAATGAATTCATAGGAAAAGAAAGTGACATAAGTGTAACTGATGGTGTTTTAACTATTATTTTTGAAGGAACTCACAATTTAATAAAACAAAAAAACTCCCATTAACAAACTACAATTTGTTAATGGGATATTTTTGTTATTCTTCTGGTTTATGGTTTGGCTCAACCACATCATCTGAAAGCATTGGAACTGGATTTTCTGTTATATTAACAGCTTCTTCTGCATTTTCTGTTGCAGCTTCTTCTGTTTTAGTTTCAGTTGATTCTGCCTTTTTTTCTTTAGAAGCAGCTTCGGTTTTATCTTTCTCAGGGTCATAGTTTTCGTCCATAAGCTCTAAGAAACGAGCACCTGTGATTTTTTCATTCTTAATAAGAGTTTCAGCAATAAGAACGAGTTTGTCATTATGCTCTGTAAGGAGCTGTTCGCACTTATTATAGCACTCTGTAAGAATTCTTTTAACTTCATCATCAATAGTATTAGCATAAGCTTCTGAGTAGTTCTTTGTGTGGCTGTAATCCATACCCAAGAACACCTCATCATTATCTTTACCATAAAGAACAGGACCAAGCTTTTCACTCATACCATAGCGTGTTACCATTGAACGTGCAATATCGGTTGAAGTTGAAATATCCTGAGAAGCACCTGTTGAAATATCGCCGAATGTGATTTGCTCAGCTACTCTACCACCCATTGAAGTGATAATTCTGTCAATCATAGCAGATTTCAACATATGAGTTCTGTCTTCTTGTTGTCTGTAAAGTGTGTAACCACCAGCCATACCACGTGGTATAATAGAAATTTCGTAAACAGGCTCACAGTTTTCAAGATAGTAAGCAGAAACTGCGTGACCTGCTTCGTGATACGCTGTAATTCTCTTATCTTTTTCTGTAATTCTGTGTGATTTCTTTTCAGCACCGACTTCAACTTTAATAGTTGCTTCGTCGATTTCTACCATTGTAATTGCTTTCTTGTTACGTTTAGCAGCAAGAAGTGCTGCTTCGTTAAGAAGATTTTCTAAGTCTGCACCAACAAAACCAATAGTACCGTGAGCGATACTCTTAAGGTCAACATCAGGACCAAGAGGCTTATTCTTAGCGTGAACCTTTAAAATCTCTTCTCTACCCTTTAAGTCAGGGCGACCAACTGTAACACGTCTGTCGAAACGACCTGGTCTTAAAAGTGCAGGGTCTAAAATGTCAGGACGGTTAGTAGCCGCAATAATAATTACGCCTTCGTTATTACCGAAACCATCCATTTCAACAAGTAACTGGTTAAGTGTCTGCTCTCTTTCATCGTGGCCACCACCCATACCAGCACCTCTGTGACGACCAACAGCATCAATTTCATCAATGAAAATAATTGCTGGTGAGCTTTTCTTAGCCTGGTCAAAAAGGTCACGTACACGTGAAGCACCAACACCAACATACATTTCAACAAAATCAGAACCTGAAATTGAGAAGAATGGAACGTCTGCTTCACCTGCAACTGCTCTTGCTAAAAGAGTTTTACCTGTACCTGGAGGGCCAACTAAAAGAACACCTTTAGGAATTCTTGCACCAAGCTCTGTGAACTTTTTAGGGTCCTTCAAGAACTCAACTATTTCTTGTAATTCTTCTTTTTCTTCATCGGCACCAGCAACCTTATCGAAGGTTGTTTTTCTTTTTTCATCAGCACCGAATTTTACTCTTGCTTTACCAAAGCCCATAGCCCTGTTGTTTTCGCTTGAGATGGAGTTGCCCATCTTCTTCATAAACATAACGCCAAAAACAATAGCTATGACAACGCAGAGAATAATAGGGATAAACTGAATCCACATTGAATATGATGCACCTGAAACATAGTCAAATTTAACTGCCTTATCAGGATTTGCACGGTTGAATTCAATAACAGTTTCGTGAATGTCGTTAACAAACATTGAAACGTTTGGCACAGAATATCTGCCCGTAGAACCATCATTTAAAGTATAGGTAAGAGCGCCTGTGCCTATGTTAAGCTCATATTCGCTTACCTTTCCTTCATCGAAAAGTTCTATTACTTGATAATACTCTAATTTTTCGGTTGTTGCAGAACCTGAATACCAATAAATAAGCCCCATTACAATAAGCGGAATAAGGATATATGGTATAACTGCTTTAACCTTGTCATTGATTTTAATAGTGAGTCACCTACTTATTTAAGATTTAAAATAAATTATAAATAAAACTAAATATATTAGTTATTATTCTCATAAACACTTTCTTTAAGTACACCTATAAATGGTAAGTTTCTGTAATACTCTGAATAATCCAAACCATAACCTACAATAAATTCATTAGGCACCAAGGAGCCAACGTAATCTGCTTTAATATCTGCTTCACGTCTTTCAGGTTTATCGAAAAGAGTACAGATTTTTATAGACGCAGGTTTTCTTGCAGAGAGAATATCTCTTAAATAATAAAGAGTTTTACCACTGTCTAAAATATCCTCAATAATTATAATATCTTTACCTTGGATATCGCTATCTAAATCCTTGTTGATTTTTACTCTGCCTGTACTTTCAGTACCATTTCCATAGCTTGAAACTGCCATAAAGTCAATATTACAAGGAAGGTCTATTGTTCTCATAAGGTCTGCCATAAATATAACAGAGCCTTTTAAAACGCCTATTAAAAGCACATTTTTTCCTTTATAATCTTCGGTAATTTGCTTACCTAATTTTTCAACAATAGCTTTAAGTTCAGCTTCACCTATAAGGATTTTTTTGATATCATCATTCATTTTCTGTGAAACCATTTTTCTCACTCACACTTACAGATAATATATTTTTTGTGTTTTCTTTTACGGCGTTACTTTTATTAACGCCAAACCCCGACACCCAGACTACACCCGTTTCATCTGCTAAAACAGGAATAAGTCCCCTTTTTTCTTTCGGTATGTCATCTTCAATAAAAAGTTTTTTCAGTGTTTTTGTAACACCTCTTCTGAAAAGCATGATTTTGTCACCCTCGTTACGGGTTCTTAAAATCAAATTTCCATTTATTGTATCACAATCTATTAAATTATCCAATAGTAAATCATTAATTTTTTGTGAAGATTTGGAAAAAAATTCCCCTTCTACTGTATATTCGCCGAAAACGATATTGAAATTTTCGCACTCAAGAATTTTTGGTTCTTGCTTTTCACATTCTTTATTATTGTCATTATTAAAGAATTTCAATTCATTTTCTTTTGATTCACAATAGCAATTTTTGTAAAGTTGAATTTTTGAATTTTCATTTATACAACTTAAAACTGCATTAATTTTTTTACTATCTGGTAATTCTTCAGAAAAACGATTAATCGCCTTTAGAATAACTCTTCTTTTAATTGACTCATGCAACGAATTAATTACTTCTGTGTTGTATGAACACTCACTGAGCTTTGCTTTTTTTAAAGCATTTTCCGCTACAGAATTAAGATAATCATCGTCAATTCTTACGCTTTCTGAAAAACGTGTAAACGCCTCTACAACATTAGAATTCACTTTTTCTAATTCTGGTAAAACGTTATGACGGATTTTGTTTCTTGTGTAATCGTCGCTTAAATTTGTGCTATCCGTCACAAATGATAAGTTATTCTCTTTACAGTAGCCTTCAATTTCTTCACGGCTACAGAAAATAAGTGGTCTTATTATATTATCACGTTTCGGTGGAATGCCCTTGGCACCTGAAAGAGCCGAGCCACGTGTAATATTAAAAATAACTGTTTCCAAATTATCATTACTGTTATGAGCAGTAGCAATAACTGCATTTTTATCTTCACAAAGAGAATTAAAAAACTCATAACGAAGTCTTCTGCCTGCTTCTTCAGTAGTTTCGCCGTTTTCTCGTGCTTCTTTCACACAATCAACCTTGAGAAGTTTAAAATCCACACCAAGAGCTTCGGCAAAATTCTTTGAAAAAGTGGCATCATTTTCAGCTTCTTCGCCACGAATTCCGTGGTTGACGTGAGAAGCGATAAGTTTTAATTTATATTCATCCTTTAACGTGTAAAGAACGTGCAAAAGGCATACAGAATCTGCACCACCTGAAAGTCCAACTACAACTGTACTTACATTTTCAAGCATTTTATATTCATTAATTGCCTTTTTCGCTTTTTCTAAAACCGAAGAAAAATTAATACTCATCACGATACTCCAGAGTTGAGAAGAGGGTAAACTGACCATCCCAGTGAAGCTTGATTCTTTCAGTAGGACCGTGACGGTTTTTAGCAACGTCAACGTCAGCCTGTGACATATCTACTTCTTCTGCATTTTGTTTATCGTTTTTATAATAACCTTCTCTATAAAGCATCATAACAATATCAGCATCCTGCTCGATAGAACCAGAGTCACGGAGGTCTGAAAGCATTGGTCTGTTAGATGCCTTACCATTCTTTTCAGGTCCACGGGAAAGCTGGCAGCAAACTACTACAGGAATTTTTAAATCCTTTGCAAGAAGCTTTAAGCTACGTGTAATTTCTGTGATTTCCTGAACACGATTACCTTTTATATTTTTATCTGCAGTCTGCATAAGACCTAAGTAGTCAATAATAATACAGTCAACATTTTTCATTCTTCTGATTTTTGCTTTAATTTCAGGCACTGTAATTGTTGAAGTATCATCAAAGTAAAGTTCACAACGTGAAGCGAGTAAGTTGGTAGCTTCTGCAAGGCGTTGCCATTCTGCCTGACTGATATTACCTGAACGAAGCTTATTACTTTCAACACGTGCTTCAGTTGAAAGCACACGTGAAGCTAACTGCTCGTTTGACATTTCTAATGAGAAGAAAATAACCTTTTTGCCTGTCATACCTACGTTACGTGCAATATTTAAGGCAAAGCTTGTCTTACCCATAGCAGGGCGAGCACCGATTAAAACAAGGTCAGAACGGTTAAGACCTGAGATAATTTCATCAAGCTTAGAAAAGCCTGTTGGAATACCCTTGAATTCATCTGCATTTTCAGAGGTGATATTTGAAAGAGTCGGATAAACCTCGTTTGTAATAACGTCACTGAGTCTCTGAATTGAGCTTGTTGATTTACCCTTACGAAGATTATAAATACTCTGCTCTGCTGACTCTAAAAGGATATCTGCTTCAACACCAGAAGAAGCCGAATCTATTGTATCCTGAGAAATATCAATAAGTCTTCTTATGTAGAAATTATCCAAAACAATTTTACAGTAGTTTTCAACGTTTGCAGTTGAAGGCACTGCCTGTGCTAACTGTGCTAAATAATTCTTACCAGTTTCCTCATCAAAAACGCCTTTTTCTTTTAATCTTTCTAAGATTACAAGAGCATCTATTCTTGAACCTAAGGTATCAAGAGTTACCATAACATTAAAAATTTCTTTATGTTGTGGGTAATAAAACGCTTCCGGATTAACAATAGAAATAACACGGCTAAGGCACTCAGGGTCAATTAAAACTGAACCTAAGATTGCCTGTTCTGCTGTAAAGCTGAATTTATCTTTATAAATATCAGCATTAGTTGTTGTTAATTCTTTTTCTGCCATATTTTTCACTCTAACTCTAAATATTAATTATAATTCTGTTACTTGTACTTTAAAATCTGCAGTAACTTTCGGATGAAGTTTTACTTGTGCATTGTAAGTGCCAAATGCTTTAATATCATCAACAATGATTTTACGTTTATCTGCAGTAATATTGAATTTTTTATTAACT
>JAZNCY010000127.1:0-7202 GCA_045587825.1 Acutalibacteraceae bacterium | reverse complement strand
ACTTTTTGTTGAAATGAGTGTGTTATATTTTATTTCTAACAATATTAAATCATTTGAAGTACAATTACCAATATAATTATTGATGTAATCTGTTATTAGCTGATTAACAATACTATAATCCCTACTTTTGGAAATTAATTGTGGGTAAGTAACATTGATGCTATCCATTTCGATTTTTTCTGTCGTAACAATATAATCATAAGTTTGTTGATCACACCAAACAGATGGAGAAACTAATTGTTTTTGGCAAGCAGTTGTAAATATTAATATACTAATTATTATAAAAATCGCAAATTTTTTCATATTAATTTCTACCCTAGACTTTCTAAAAATTTGTTGTAATAAATTTCACGTTCTTCATAAGTTTCGCTACTTCCCTTAACTTTACGTGTTACATCTTTCACTGTTCCTCCATTATTTATAATACTATTCATATTAGTATCTTTCCAAAACCAACCAGCTGCCTGCCAAGCATAATTGTTTGCAACATACTTAGCCCCTTGATTATAAATTTCTGGATCCCCCATTGCTTTAGAAAAAGATGCGTAATTAAAATCCCAGGTTAATTGGATATATCCTGCACCTCTATATTTATAGCCATAAGCTTTATCGCTAAAATATTCTTCGCTACCAATTTCAGTTAACCATTGTCCCAAATTTGTTTCATAGGCACATTGAGACAAAAAATGAGCTTCTTGTTCAGGGGTGTTTATACCACAATAAGTAATTGCATTATAATAATCTGTTGCAGATGCAGTTGTAACATTTTTAAATCCCATCGAGTTAAGCATATCGCGTTTCGCAAAAATATCTCCATATACTTCAAGATCATAACCCTTCATACTTGCACAAGAAACACTTCGTTCCCAAGCAGTTTCGTCAGAAACAGACATACTTGCAATTGGTCTTGTTCCTGATGTATCACAAAGAGAAACTGAATTGTTATTGCAATATATGAACATATTATATCCAAGCACACCTTGCCCAGTGGTTATAAAACTATCCGCATTAATAAATCTACCGATTCTTGAATCATAATATCGACTTTTCAAATAATACAATTCTGTTTCGGTATCGTAATAGTAACCTCTGTAACGAATAGGGTTAAGTTCAGCAAAGTTGATTCCTGTTGTATCAGTTTGTTTAACGATGTTACCCCAAGCATCGTACTCGTAAGTTACAACACATACACCTGCACCTGTGTAGAAAGCAACCACGTCACCTTGTGCATTTGTAAGTGCAAAGTAAGCGTAAGATTTACCATTAGCATCGTAGTAACGAATAGCACAAAGGTTACCATTTACATCGTAGAAATAGTAAAATTTTTGTGATCCACGTTCTTCGTAACGTAACTGACCACCAACGTAATGATAGGTTGATTTTGTTCCGTTTACTGTCTTAGTCCCTCTTAAACCATCAGCATCATAGGTGTATAAAACACTTGTTGAACCTTTTGTGTAGTTCTTTAACTGTCTGCCATACCAACTAAGGCTTGCACCTAAGTATGTGGTAGGGTTACCAATTGCATCGTAACTGATTGTTTCAGTAGATTCATAAGCACCGTTACCGCTTAAATCAACGCCGGTTAAAAGGTTGTTCCAGCCTGTTTTGCCGTCATTACCGTAACGGTAGTTAATAGTCTTACTTACAGCACCACTTTGAACCTTTTTTGTAATGTTACCAATAGCATCGTATGTAAAGTTAGTTGTAACACCATTGGTGCTATTAACCTCACTTAAAAGCTGATTTTTAAGGTCGTAAGTGTATGTTCTATAAGCAGATGAACCCTTATCGATTTTGGTAATATTACCTACATTGTCATAATAATACTTGTAAGTTGTGTTGTCAAGTTTTTCAGTTTCTATCATAGTAGTAGTGTACTTACCACCAAGGTCAGAAGCTTTATAAGTATAATTAGTGTAAATAGGTGTAGTTGTTGAAAGCTTCTTTTGAGTTAATCTGTTAAGACTGTCATAACTATAATCAACGGTTCTTGAACCAGCAATTCTATAACGAGAAATAAGGTTGTCTTTTGCGGAATTCGCTGCATCCGTGGCCCCTGAGCTTGAAGAATACATATACTCATCAGTTGCTGTATAACCACCAAATTCAGAAGCAACTTTTGTTACGTTATTTCTTACATCATAAGTGACCTCTGTTGAACCTACATGAGAGAATGTATCATTTGTCTGAATTTCCTGACGGATTAAACGACCTAATGAATCGTAGTTATACAAGTATTTAAGGTTGTTTTCAGCATCTCTGTGATACATTACTGTACCAGAGCCATTATAACCCCAACTATAACTTGTTTTACTTGTATCATCGTTTACTGTTTTTATAGATGCTGCAAGACCTAACTTATTGTAGTTATATGTTCTCTTGTCACCATTACCATAGGTAGTGGTTGTTAATACCCCATTTTTTGCTGCATAAGTGTTTGTTGAAAGTGTCTGACTACCTACCTTAGTCTGAGTTGTATTACCATAACTGTCATAAACAAAATTATATGTTTCATAGAAAGTTGTATTAGGGTTACCATAAATTATTTGAGAAACTCTATTACTTAATACACCATTTGAGTCGGTACAATAGGAATAATTGACTAACGTTCCGTGCGAAATAATTTTATTTAATCTAGTTTTATTAGTGTCATAATTGTAAACAACTGAGCTACCATTGGCATAGCCTACCCTTGTTACAGTCCCTGTTGCGGCTATTGTACTATATCTTGTTACATTACCATTATAATCCGTTGTACTATAAACATATGCACCTGCATTTATCCCTGCCGTTGAATTTGTTCCACTATAAACAACACTTCTTTTAATTGCCGCTGTATTACCACTATTCTGGATTTCTGTAGCAGTTAAATTACCAGTCGTACTATCATAGGTGTTGCTTGTAACAACACCTTTAGCTGATTTTGTAGTTAATAAATTATGTTTACTGTCATAAGTAGCAGTAGATTTATAACCTGCCGTATCAGTATATGATGTTAAATCGTTGTTATCGTTATAAGTAGTGTTAACTTTTTGCTCACCATTAGCAGCAGTTGAAACAGGGTTACCCTTGTTATCATAAGTATATGTTTGAGCTACATCCTTTATAAGCTGAATGTGGTCAAAATATGCATAGTTTTCCTGATAACAATACCTTGGCATAACAAGAATATGTGTAGGGGTATAAGTGTAACCACTTGCTGGGTTAGTGTATTTAAGTGCAAAGCTTGTTGAAGAATATTGCCAACCAGAAATAGTTGTATTAAATTTTGCAGAATTTTTGTATTGTGTAACAGTTGCAGTTGTACCATCCGAAGTTTTTGTACGGGTGTAAGTTACTCTTACCGCGATTTCAAAAAGTGATTTACCATTATGCCACGTGTCATTAACTGCATGAGCAGCACCCCAACCGCTGACAATATATGTGTCATTTGCATCAGATTCAACTGCAACAAGCTGACTCATACCTTTACTCTTAAGTGCATCGCCATCAATTCTTAAGCCACGACTACCATCTTTGTGACCATTTGCCGAACTACCGTCTAAAACTGTGCCACTACTGTTTGTTGCAATAGTGAATGAACCTGCATTTGACCATGAAGTTGGTGCGTTAGAAGATTGTTTTTCAAAGCTACTGTTTTCAAGCATATTGTAGCTGTTAGCAGCACCACCTAATTCGAGTTGCATACAGTCAAAGTACACAGTACCTGTCATATCTTTAAAACATAAGTAAGTACTTAATGTTGTTGTGTTTGTAGGTACTGTCATACTTACAGTTAATCTGCGCCAACCGTTATTAACAGCTGTGTCTGTTTTTGCAGTAATTCTTTCTGAATATTCAGTTTTTAAAGAACTACCTGAACTGTCATATGCTGTTAATTGGACATAAGCACCTTTTTTAGTAGTGTTGTAAACTTGAGTTAAAGCATCCGCTCTTACATAAGCAGAAAATGTATAGGTTTTGCCTATGGTTGGGCTACTAAGGTTTTGTTTATAGTAACTTGTACCATTTCCAGTAAATGCTGTATTCTTTATATACAACGACTTTTTACCCATATAGCAAGTGGTAGAATTACCTTTGGTAGATGTAACTGTATCATTTGTTTTCTGAGTCCAGTTAGAAGTTGTTTCGGCATTACCATTATATATGAGGTTTACTGTGTTTTTGCCTAAAGAAGCACTTGAACTTACTTTATTAGCAGAGCCAAGTGTAGAAGAACCAGATGTATAACTATAGTTACCAGCACCGATTTCTCCTCCAGAACCATAACTTACTTGTTGCGAAACTGTTTTGCCATAGTTATCGAACTGTAAGGTTGTTACAATGTCGTCTGAACCTTTTGTATCATCTTCTGAATAGTGATAACCATCTATACCAGCAGTTCTTACAATTGTTTTATTGTAAGCAGTTCTGTCAAAAGTTACTACCTGACCTTTAACATTTGACCCTGAAGAATTTCTGCCATATTCTTTAACAGTTTTAACTTGTCTGCCAGTTGCTTTTGATGTGTAGTCAAAATTAAGTGCATAACCGTTAAAGCCTTGAACATAGTCAATTAAACCTTCGTCTGTTTCGGTACCAGCACTTTCGTTACAATAGACAATATTTGTGTAAGTACTATCTGAATAAGTGATTTTTCTTAAAAGACCTGAGGTAGTTGTAAAAGTAATTTTTCTGCCAGCATTATCTGTAATGGTTTTAATGTAACCATTATATAAACCAGCATCTGTTTTATAATAATCAAATGTGAATTTATGACCAGCACCATCTGTAATATAATCTATCATCTGGTTAGCAGCAAAGTTAGAGGCAGCTGCTTTAAAGTAAATACGAATTGCATTATCGTTATTATCTTTTTGACAGAATAAGTTACCCTGGTCATTAAAGTACCATTTATTGCCACTTTTATCTGTTATTCTATATTTGTAATTACCAGAACTTTTTGTAATAAGTGTTAAACCTAAACCGTCTTCATCTTTATAAACAGTTGCACCATCTTCAGTAGTTTTCTGAATATAATGCTCAGTACCATCAGCATCTGTATAAACAAAAGGATATGTTGTTGCAGCTGTTCCAGTTAAACCATATTGTGATGATGGTAAAACTGTTTGTTGAACATTAAGTCTGAAACCTTTACCAGGTGTAGTTTTAGACGAACCATCTTTACCAGCAGAAAATTTTGTATTAGCACAATAGTTATTGAAATATGCTGTTAGTGTTAAAGGCATAATTTCACTTATACTTGAAAGAATAGGTAACTCGTAAACAAGGTTACCTGTGTAGTCATTAATATATGCCGCACCAGCTGTGTCATTTGAGTAACTTGAATAACTCCAATAACCTTCAAGACCCTTATTGTTTCTGTAAGTAATCTGAATTACAGGGTATGCATTAACACCTGTATTTTCAGCAGAGAAAAGCTGCGTTCTTTTTGCTTTTGACTCATCTGCTGATTTTACCATTAAACCATAGTTTGCAGAACCTTCATACCAGGATTTTACAGATTTTGTAATATCGAAAATGTATTCTGTGCCAGTACCACTTTTGAACTGGCAATAGTCAATTACAGTACTATCAAATGTTGGTTGAGCATTCCATGTAACAGTTCTATCATTTGCCCAGTTCTTTGTTACATTGTAGATATTAAGATAACCGGCAGAACCATCACCCATATCAACACTCTTTTGCCAAAATCTTATGCTTGCATTCTGAATAACTGCACAGTTATCTGGGAGTGCTGGTAAATCAAATTTAATAAATGTTCTTGTTTTACCGTAACTGTTGTAGCCTGCATAAATATAATAGTCGTAAGGGAAAGATGTGCTTGCTTGACTGTTATCTACGTAGCAGTCATAAGTTTTAGCACGACCAACGTCAAGCACAATTGTAGGGTCGATTACAACAGGGTATTTTCTTGCTTTTTCGTTTAACCAGTTGTTATCGGCTTTAACGACTAAAATATATGTACCTTTTTTCTCTTTGATATCCATATCTACATCATAAGAAAACTCGCCATTTGCATCGTACATATAGGGTTTCATAATTGATGAAACTGGCTTTGTACATTCTTTATCTTCATAAAGAGTGATTGAACCATCAGTTTCTTTTTTAGGGAAAAGCCCGTCTGTATCAACAGTAAATTCAAATTTGCTTTTATCTTGCTTACTGTTTAAAACAATGCTTTCTTTAATCTGGTTAGAAGAAATTTCATATTCTAAGTCAATGTTGTCATAAACTTCTTCGTAAGCAATAGCACTCTTTTGGTTGTCGATTTTTAACTTTTCTGCATTTTTGTCAGTACTTTCATCAACTGGTGCTTCTTCAGTAAAATCTTCTATAATTTCATTTGATTTAAGTTTTTTGTGGTCTTTTACTTTACCTTTAGAATTTTTATTAAAAAGTTTCTTTTCAACCACAGGTGAGAATTTAATATCATATTCTCTTGCTGAAACTTCTATTTGAGCTTCATCATCTGAAAATTCTTCGGGGAATGACATTTCACTATCTGAATTTTCAATTACGAATTCATTTTCGTTTGTGTCTTCAGTAATGGAATAATCATATTCTTTCCATTCACCGTTTTCTTCATAGTGAATCGGCTGTGCATATTGTGCCGCCATATATGAGCCGTCTGACATTCTGAAATATTTGGTGTACTCTGTACGCATATCTTCCATTTCAGAAACAATCTCGGCTTCGTTTTCTTCTGTTTCAGTTTCTTCGCTTGAAACAGTAATATCATCAACATTTTCTGCATTTTCACTTGTATTTCCTGTAACTTCTGTTGCGAAAACAGGTGTTGCTACTGAAAACACGCTTAAAAGTGTCAAGACAGATAATATCAATGACAATATCTTTGTCGATTTTTTCATTGTTTTTCTTTCTCCTTTGCTTTGAATTTTATTTAGACAAATGTCTATTAACAAAAAATGAGAACCTGCTAAAAAGCAAGTTCTCGAATATATTAGTTGCATTATTAACCCGTGTAAAGTGGGTGTGCAAATGTGTCGACAAAAAATGCAAGAGTGTTCAATTAATTTAATCTAAATATGATAATAGTAAATATTCACTGTGATTCTGCTAATTATAAAGTGTCTTATTAAACATACAGTTAAAAGTGTAGAAAAAACCAACCGAGCAGGGAATGTATAAACAAACTCTGCTCGGTTAGTTTAGGAGAAAGAATGAAACTTAATGAA
>JAZNCY010000126.1:0-4400 GCA_045587825.1 Acutalibacteraceae bacterium | reverse complement strand
TGTGTGAAAGAAGAAGAACTGAAGCACGAAGCATTGAGCAAGGGTCTGCGTATTGTCCACGACCTTCTTTTACCATACGAGGTGCAGAGCCGTGAATTGCTTCAAACATAGCATATTGTTTACCAATATTAGCGCTACCAGCAGTACCAACGCCACCCTGGAATTCAGCAGCTTCGTCAGTAATAATATCACCATAAAGGTTAGGAAGAACAAATACCTTGAAGTCTGTGCGACGTTTTTTGTCAACTAATTTTGCAGTTGTAATATCAATATACCATTCATCAGTAATGATTTCAGGGTAATCTTTAGCAATGTTTTTGCAGAGATTAAGGAATTTACCATCAGTTGTTTTAATGATATTTGCCTTTGTTATGATAGAAACACGTTCTTTTTTGTTGTTTCTTGCATATTCGTAAGCAAGTTTTGCAATTCTTTCAGTACCTTCAGTTGTTGTAACAACAAAGTCAAATGCTAATTCGCCGTCAACGTCAACACCTTTTGAACCAACAGCGTAAGCACCTTCAGTATTTTCTCTGAAGAATGTCCAGTCAATATTTTCTTCTGGAATTTTTACAGGACGAACGTTAGCAAAAAGGTCAAGTGCTTTACGCATTGCAACGTTTGCACTTTCGATATTTGGAAGACCATCACCAGCCTGTGGAGTAGTTGTAGGACCTTTTAAAATAACGTCGCAAGCCTTTAACTCTTCCATAACATCATCTGGAATAGCCTTCATAACTTTTGCACGGTTTTCAATGGTGAGACCGTCAATATATTTGAATTCAATTTTACCAGCATCAACGTCATCTTTTAAAATGAATTTAAGAACGTTTGCAGATTCCTTTGTGATGATAGGACCAATGCCGTCACCACCGCAAACACCGATAACTATTTTATCGAGATTTTTAAAATCTTTGAATTCTTTTGTTGCTTTGATTTTTTGGTTTCTTTCATCTTGTTCAATAAGAAGTGTCTTGAATTTTTCAAGAGCAGCATTAATTTGTACTTCGTTCATAATTAGTTATTCTCCTTTTTAGTAAAGTCAAGAAGGCTACCAGCAGAAAGGATGTCCTTTTGTCTGTCAGAAACATCACAAATGAGCTTGTATTCTTCATTTTTAGTTTTGTTAACAAGAGTTATATCAGAATTTTCTGAAAGTTCAGCTTTGATATTTGGAAGTTCAAGTTCGTCATTAGTATCAATTTTGTCATAATCAGAAGCATCCTTGAAGTTAAGTGGAATAATACCAGCATTAACAAGGTTTGCTTTGTGAATACGAGCAAATGATTTAGTAATAACAGCTTTAACACCTAAGTAAAGTGGAACTAATGCAGCGTGTTCTCTTGATGAGCCTTGTCCGTAGTTTGCACCACCGATAATCACACAGCTTTCTGCTTTTTTGCAGTTTTCAGCAAAGTTTTCGTCGCATTGACGGAAGCAGAATTGTGAAAGGTAAGGGATATTTGAACGGTAAGGGAGAATTTTAGCACCAGCAGGCATAATATGGTCAGTTGTAATATTATCGCCAACCTTTAAAACAGCCTTTGCAGAGATTGAATCAGCAAGAGGAGATGTTTTTGGGAATGGTTTAATGTTAGGACCATAGTAAACTTCAACAGAATCTGCTTCTGCTTTAGTTTCAGCAGGTAATTCAATCATATTGTCGTTTATAATAAATGTCTTAGGAAGAGTAACAGAAATATCTTCTGTGAGTTCTGTTGGGTCAGTGAGAACACCAGTAATTGCAGATGCTGCAGCAACTTCAGGGCTTACAAGATAAACTTTACCATCAGCAGTGCCACTTCTGCCTTCAAAGTTTCTGTTAAATGTTCTTAAAGAAACACCAGATGAGCAAGGGGATTGACCCATACCAATGCAAGGACCACAAGCGCTTTCAAGAATACGAGCACCAGCGTCAATCATATCAGCTAAAGCACCATTAAGTGCTAACATATTAAGAACTTGCTTTGAACCAGGAGCAATACCAAGGCTAACATTTGGGTTAACTTTTTTACCTTTAAGAATTTTGGCAACCTTCATCATATCTAAAAGTGAAGAGTTTGTGCAAGAACCAATAAGCACCTGATCAACTTTAATTTTGCCGATTTCTGAAATTGCTTTAACATTGTCAGGCATGTGTGGCATAGCTGCAAGTGGTTTGAGAGCAGATAAATCAATATCAATAACTCTGTCATATTCTGCATCAGCATCAGGAAGAAGTTCAACCCAATCTTGTTCTCTTTGTTGAGCCTTCATAAATTCATAAGTGATTTCATCAGATGGGAAAATTGATGTTGTAGCGCCAAGTTCGGCACCCATATTTGTGATAGTTGCTCTTTCAGGAACAGAAAGTGTCTTAACACCTTCACCACCATATTCAACAACCTTACCAACGCCACCCTTAACTGAGAGAATTCTTAAAACTTCAAGAATAATATCTTTTGCAGCAACGTAAGGGGAGAGTTTGCCTGTAAGATTAACCTTGATAACTTCAGGTACTGTGATATAGTAAGCACCGCCACCCATAGCAACTGCAACGTCAAGACCACCAGCACCCATAGCGAGCATACCTAAACCACCACCAGTTGGAGTGTGGCTGTCAGAACCAATAAGTGTTTTACCCGGAATACCAAATCTTTCTAAATGAACCTGATGGCAGATACCATTACCAGGGCGAGAGTAACGAACACCACGTTTTTTACAAACGCTTTGAATGAATTTGTGGTCATCAGCGTTTTCAAAACCAGTCTGAAGTGTGTTGTGGTCAATATAAGCAACAGAAAGTTCAGTTTTAACTTTGTCGATATCCATAGCTTCAAGTTCAAGATAAGCCATCGTACCAGTAGCATCCTGAGTGAGAGTCTGGTCAATTCTTATACCAACCTCATTACCTTTCTTGTACTCACCATCAACAAGGTGAGCTTTAATAATTTTTTCACATAAAGTAAGACCCATTGTGATTCCTCCTAGGAACTTGTTTAAATTTTTAACAAAGTATATTGTATAATTTTTAACACATTTTGTCAACGAAAAATAGGGGAATAAAGGTTTAAAAATTTTGTCATTTTCAATTTAATTTTAGGTAATATATACAATATATAAAAATGCATAAAAAAAATGGTCTTTAAAACTTCTAAATTCTTGAAATTTTTTAAAATATATGTTATTATGTAATTTGGTTATTTTCGCACATTTTGGTTACAATACGATTGGTGATTAATGTGTTTTTTGAAAATAACGATGACTCATTTTTTTCTTTTACAGCGCCTAATCCGAGTGAAGAGGCTGCTCAAAATATTGATGATGCACTTGATGAAAGTGTTAACGATGAAGAGAATGATGGTAGTGTAACGATTAACGTAAACGGCAAGTATATTCATTGTCTTACAATAATCGGTCAGATTGAAGGTCATTACACTTTGCCAAACACTACTAAAACAACTAAATATGAGCATATAATTCCACGAATTGTTGCAATAGAAGAAAACAAAGATGTTTCAGGACTACTGCTTGTTTTAAACACTATTGGTGGTGACATTGAAGCCGGACTTGCTATTGCTGAGCTTGTTTCTGGTATGAAAAAACCAACAGTTTCCATTGTTTTAGGTGGTGGTCATTCAATTGGTATTCCATTAGCAGTAAGCACAAAAAAATCTTTTATTGTTCCATCTGCTTCTATGACAGTTCATCCAGTAAGAATGAATGGGCTCGTTCTTGGTGTGCCACAAACAATGACTTATTTAAAAAAGATGGAAGAACGAGTTGTTGGTTTTATTGAAAGAAATTCTAAAATCAGTGCTGAACGTTTCAGGGAGCTTATGCTCAATAGTGATGAGTTAATATCAGATTTTGGTACAGTTTTATTAGGTGAAGAAGCCGTGAAAGAAGGTCTCATAGATAAAGTTGGCAGTCTTTCAGATGCTCTTGAAAGCTTCGCTCAGATGATTGAAGAAAAACGAGTTTCGGATGAGCAAGATTTTAATTTTTAAGTATTACGAAAGGAGTGATTGAGAATGGATATTTTAAAAGCGTTTTTAATGGGTTTGATTCAGGGTGTAACAGAATTTTTACCTGTTTCAAGTAGTGGTCACTTATCTGTTTTCAGCCACTTCTTTAACATTGATACAGAAATATCGGGTTTATATTCTTCAATGTTACATATTGGTTCTGTTATTGCAATAGTTGTTTTTTTCTACAAAACAATTTATGAGCTTTTTATTGAATTCACACTTTGCATTAAAGATATTGCTAAAAAGAGATTTAGTTTTGACAAAGAAAAAACATCGAAAACAAGACGAATGTTATATATGCTTATAATTTCGTGTGTGCCATTATTAATTCTGCTTCTGCCAGCTGGTAACGGTATGATTCTTATGGAAAAATTAACTGTTTTTTCAAAT
>JAZNCY010000125.1:0-3180 GCA_045587825.1 Acutalibacteraceae bacterium | reverse complement strand
CCGTTTTTAAAAGCTCTTCTGAGCACCCTTTTCTCGGTGGGTCAAGAATTACAACCTTTGGGGTGATATTTCGTTGTTGAAGCTCTTTAACAGCATCCTTTGCATCACCGCAAATAAATTCTGCATTAGTAATTCCGTTGAGTTCTGCGTTTAATTTTGCATCCTCTATAGCATCCGGAATAATTTCAACACCTATTAATGATTTTGCTTCCTTTGCCATAGAAAGACCGATTGTTCCTGTACCGCAGTAAAGGTCTAAAAAGTCATCTTCTTTAGTAAGTGCGGCATATTCTTTCGCCTTGTTGTAAAGCAACTCGGCGGTGTCGTGGTTGACTTGATAAAACGAAAGGGGAGAAAGTTTGACTTTAACTCCACAAAGAATATCTGTAATAAATCCTTCACCATAAAGAGTTTCGCATTCTTTGCCTAAAACAACGTTTGTCTTTTCTTGGTTTTTATTTAAGATTAATGTTTTAAAACCATTAATTTTCTTAAGTTCTTCAATAAGTTCGTCAGAGAATTTTAAAGTGTCACCATTTATAACAACACACACCATAATTTCGTTTGTGTTAAATGCTTTTCTTAAATAGATGTGGCGAATTAAACCAACATGCATTTCTTCACTATAAACTGGAATATTGTAGTCGTGTATAAATTTTCTGAAAATTTCTATAATTTCACCAAACTCTTCTGGCTCTAAAAGACAGTCGTCACCGTCAATTACACGGTGGCTTTTTTTAGCGTAAAAACCAATTTTTAAAATACCATTTTCACGCCTTACAGGGTATTGCGCCTTGTTTCTGTAGCGTTCTGTATTTTGTGAAACTATAATCGGCTCAAATTCAGGCTCTAAATGTGCAATTCTTAAAAATGCATCTTTTACTTTTTCTGCTTTTAATTCTGCCTCTGCTTTATATTTTAAATGTGAAAATGAACAACCGCCACAGTATTTAAAATGCTCACAAAGTGGCTCTTGTCTATCTTTAGATGGCTTTATAATTTTCATAGCCTTGCCAATAGCGTAATTTTTTTTCGCTTTTATAACGTGGCATTTTATAACATCATTTTTAGCGGTATTCTCAACAAATACCGCAATCCCATCTTTTTTACCAACGCCACTACCTTCACTTGTGTAGCCTGTTATTGTTAAATCAAAATCGTCATTTTTCTTAATCATAAATCATTTACAGCCTTTTTGTATTCCTCATAGGTTAAAAACGTGTTAATTATAGGTAACAGCTTGTTAGCCGAAAGTAATTCTGGTAAATCGAGTGACTTTAAAAATGCTTTTCTTTTAATCGCACTGTCACACTTACCTGAAAGACCATCTTCATACAAATCAGTTTTTGTAACTAATCTTCTTTCGGTTTCTGTTGTTTCTTCTGCAGTGACTCCAGCTTTTGTGAGAGCTTCAATTATTCTTTCTTTTGGTACACCTTCAACGCCTAATTTACCCTCTTTTGAAGCTTCGGTTTTACGTTTTTCTTTGCCGAAAATGTCGGGGATATAGGCGTGTTTAATTTGTTCTTCGGGTACCATTCCGCCAATAAATGAACGGATTTTAAAGCCTGCTGAATCGCTGTCTGTTAAAATGAGTAACCCTTTAGTTTTTGCAAGACGGCGAATAAGCTTTTGTTTTTCTTTATCGTTAAAAATTGCGAAGCCATCAGTTTCAATTACAACTGCATCAAGAATTGAAGCAAGTTTAATTTTATCGTATTTGCCTTCGACAATTACAACTCTGTCTGTTTTTATCATTAAATTCTCAACAACCTTAAAACTAATTCTTCAAGAATTTGCTTGTCATCCTGACTTGTGCTTTTTATTCTTCTGTCAGCATCTGAAAGAGCTTCGAATGCTTTGTGGAATTGTTCGAGAGAATATTTCGCACCATCACGAGCGGCGTTTGTTATTATAAACTCTTTGCCTTTATAAGCTGAAGGGAAAACAGATGCTAATTCCTGTGGCTTTACACCTTTTTCTTTTATTGCACACGCTCTGTACATATCAACATATGCTTTTGAAAGTGTTGCAGATATCATAAAAGGCTCTTCACGTAATTTAAAAAGATTAGAAAGGGTAGCGTATGCCTTATCTGCTTCGCCGTTAACTATATCCCTCGAGAGTGAAAAGATTTTTGCTTCTGTTGAAACTATAACAGTTTTATCTATATGCTCTCTTGTAACCTTACCCGAACCTGTAAAGGCACAAACCTTGTCAAACTCGTTTCTCAACGTGCTGTAATCTGTGCCCACCTGATTTATAAGGTACATAGCATCTTCTCTTGAGATTTCACAATTCTTCTTTGGTGCAGAGTCAACAAGCAATTTTGTGAGTGATTGAACTGAGCGTTTGTCAATCTTAGCAACAACGCCAATTTCGTCGACTAATTTGATAGTATTCTTCCATCTGTTTTCTTTTTCATCGACTTCAATAGTGTCACACCAGAATATAAGAATTGTAGTTTCTGGCAAATCTTTTAAAATGCCTTCTAAATCTTCACTGAATTTATAACGTCCGTTATCTTGCTTGTGCCAGTGTTGTGTAAAGGGGAAATCCTTTACAAGTGTACAGGTGTATTCACCCATCATAGGAAAGGTAGAAACACAGTCGGCTAAATCGTTTAAAGTAACGTCTTTGCCGTCAAGATTATGAAAGTTGAAGTCTTTAAAATCTTTGTCTACTGCCTTATCGGTTATTAAAGTAACGTAATGTTGTTTTAAATAGTTTTCATCACCAAAAATAAAATAAAGGCTTTTAAAATCACGTTCTTTGATTTGTCTTTTTAAATCATCTTCAAAAATTGTAGCCATTGTGCACCTCCTAAAAAGTTATAGATATGTTTTCATTACAAGCTCTGTAAAAAGTCTTTGAATAGAGTCTGCCGATTTTATCATTATTATGTATCGGGGTATTGTAATCTGAACAAACGATTAACGTGTCAGCATTAATTGTATAATCATCTGGTACATTTTCTGGTAAAACGAGCACGTCTATTTTACCAAGCTCTTTTTCTAATTCCAATAAATCATTGTATTCTGAAAATGAAAGCACTATAAATTTTTCGTTAAACTCTATTATAGCACAATTCTTACCGTATGTGTCAAAAATTCTTATATTTATTTCATTTTCTAAAGAATATGTAAATTCACCTGAAACTTCTGCCGAGTTAAACGCATC
>JAZNCY010000124.1:0-8632 GCA_045587825.1 Acutalibacteraceae bacterium | reverse complement strand
TCACCCTCATTAATTGTAAGGCTACTGAAGAAATCATCAAACAATGACAATTGCTCTGGATGAACATCTTTTTTACTGTTTTTCTTACTCATAATAAACCTCCTTATATATTTCGCCTATGTTTTATTCTATCAAACGAGATGTACTTTAAATGACCATCTTCAGATGATAAAAATTAAAAGATGTTGTATCATATACAGATAATACAACATCTTATGTACTGTTTTTGGGATATAAAAATTCCTTAGAGATTTTAAGCAGTAAATAATCTATGAACAAGATTTATTACAGACCTTACGTTATGATAAAACAAGCAAAAGTTAGCCTGGGCAAATGGAAAGAGGTTAATAAGCTTAATTTTAAAAAAACAGCGAAGTGAATATCACTTCGCTGTTTTTTTATTACGCCTTTTTAATAGACTTGTAACATTTTCACCTTAATAGTCAGGGCGTTTATATTTCTTCAATCGCTATTCCATATTCCTTTGCATAATTATAAACAGCAAATTCACCTGACTTAACAACTCCTGGTATAATAATTTTCAAATCATTTGCTTTTGATACAGGAATCAAAGTTGGTCTCGTGTGCTTCACTTCATCTTTTGTACCAAATGCCATTTCTCCTATTTCTGCATTTCCAGATTTAAATTTCAGCACTTTAAGATGTGGGTTAAGTACAAAACAAAGCGAAGAAATTTTGGTTACAGTTTCAGGTATAACAACTTCTTTAAGTCCTGTATATGCAAATGACATATAACCTAATTCGGTCACACAATCAGGAATTGCAATATAATTTAATTCCTGGCAACCATTAAAGGCACATTTACCAATTTTAGTAACACTTCCATCATCTGGAATAACGCTGTTTTTGCAACCTAAAACGAGTGTTTTGGTCTGGGTTTCAATAAGGCAGTTACCTGCACTATGATAAAATGGGTTACCCTCTTCAACTTCAATAGTTTCAATATCATTAGTTTCACCAAAAGACATATAAAACTCATCACCAATATCAGTCATATCTTTTGGGAATACAAGGCGGGGACAAATTTCACCAATATCAACTAAAACACCATCTTCAATTTTCATAACATAACCTCTCTTTTAATTTATGAGTTTATTATATAGAAAGTCTCGTACTTTTTTCGGTACATAAAGCCCCACCTTACTTTCTGCAGGTTGATTTTATATTTATTTATCAACAAAAGCAGTATCATCATCAAGAATTTTCATCATTTCTCTTCCGTGTGTTCTTGCTTTTTCCCGAGTCCATCCCAACTCATCATTTGCTAAATCAGCCATAATCGCCAACTTCATACTCTGTTGAACTATGTTTTCATAAGTTGCCTTAGACCTTGGTTCTGCATTGGAAAACTTTGAATTTCCTGAAACAGTAATTAACGCCAGATTACCAAAACAGTTAAGAATTTCATCTTCCCAGATAATTGCATTATCTGAATGCTGTGGATGAAAATGCTCTATTGAACTTCTGAATTGAAATTGCCAAGAACTCATATTGATTCCACTTATATCTATCTCGCCTTTATTATTTAACCAATATAATAAATAATCTAAATAAGTGAAAACAATGCGTTCAATGCCGAATCCACTCATATTTTTATAGTCTGAATTCTTCACTTTTTTTCTGCAGTAGTTTTCAAGCAAATTAATTAAATCGCACTTGCAATCTGATTGAATTAAATTACTTAATACGATAGTTATCCAATGCATCGTCTTAGGAGATGTATAGGTAATACGCAAGCACGATTGTAACATTCTCAACTTTTTATTACTTTCCGAATCATCTTCACCAACACAACCTAAAGTAGCGTTGTACTTAGGTTTATTGTTTTTAGAGTTTTCATCTCTGTACTTTTGTAATTTTTGAAGAGACCATTTACCCTCTTGCTTATATTCCCTTGCGTATTCTCGCTTAATAATATATGTATCAAAGAGAAAACGGCACTTTAAAAGATAAAACAAAAATTGCTCAGGATTCTTAAACTGCTCATCTAATTTTTCAAGGAAATGCTTATCATCTAACTTGTTTTCATAGTCTGAGCTTTCCTGGTCCGATTCTTCGTAATCTAAAACATTGTTAACCTGCAAAATAAAATTAGGGAATTTAATTATAGACTCAAATCTTTCGTTCTCGTCGTTTTCCTTTTTATCCTTTGAGCTCTCGTTTTTCTGAGGAAGCTGATTAATTATTTCATCTAAAGATAATTTGGCTTTATCTTCTAAACTCGATTCATCTTCATTAGATTCAGCTAAATTATAATGCTCAGAGATTATCTCAACAACCTCTTCAAAATCTTTAACACAAAAGCCATCCCATTTCTCACCGAATATAGCCTCACGACAAGACGGAAGGAATTTCATTTGTATATATGAAGACATATCTGCACACGCATCCCACACAATTGCGCCCGCTTCTCTATGCTTTTGATCAGACAAATTTTCAAGAAAACGCTCTTTTGCTATTTCATGGTCTTCAAGTTGTTCACCACGAGTATTCATTATTTCAAAATAATGGTTTAAATCAATTTTTGCAGGAACCTGAACCCTCAACAATCTTATATTTTCAAATAATTTATTTTTAAAACTTTCTACTTCGATTTTAGTTGAATCGAAATAGTTTTTAATTATATTATAACCATTTAAGATTTCTTCTGAAAAAACATTAGAGCTAAATGACAAATCATTCTTGTTTCTGCACAACTCTAAAAAAGTATCGTTTGATTTTTTTCTTGATTCAAATACAAGTGATGAATAGTTTAATTGATTTCCTCTCGCATCATCTAAATATATCATCAATAAAAACAATGTTGTCAGACGTTGCTGTCCATCAACAACCTCAAACTCACCATTACCTACCTGATTCACAATCAAATTCCCTAAGTAATAAGTGCCCTCAGAGCTTATTATATCGCTTATTAATTGCTGTATTTCATCTGAACCCCAAGCATAGTTACGTTGATAAATAGGAATTATATACTTAACATTAAAGAATAATTTTTCCATATTCAAAACGGTGACCTGATTATTTTCTCGTCTTTTTTCTTTCAACATATCACTCACCATCCTTAATGCTTCTCATTTTTTTAACAATTGCAGAATTTAAGTCCTTTTTAATTTCATAATCATCAAAAGTCAATAAATCCATTTCCTTCGGTTCATTCATATCGTTAATGTACGCAAACATATTAACATCAATTCCTCTATTATGTTGCCCCATCGCATATCTGTTTATTGTTTGTTGATATACTGCTTGCATTTCTATTCTCAAACAATAGCTCCAAAAATACAGTTTGTGCAAAACAACGTCACTAAGTTGTTCTACTCCAAATTTATCTACAAAAAATACAGCTACGCAAACAAACATCTGGTACACATATATATCACCAGAACGTCTTAAGGGACATTCTTCTTCGGTGAACAAATTCTTAATTTTCTTTTCAACAATTTCACACAAATCTATGTAATGGTTTACATAAGCAAAAAATCTTTTACCTGAAATAATTGGTTGGGTAAGTTGAAACTGATTGGTTGGGGCAGATGACATAAATTCTGATATTTTTGTAGCATTAATTTGTTCAACAAACAAATTCGCAGCTTTATGATACAGGGCATAGTTATAGAGATTATCTATTTTCACGCCCTTGAAAGTTGCAATATTTTTTGATGTATATCCATACCCACTTTTATATCTATACCATTGAACCAAAGGATACAAATAAACTTCAAACATTTTTGAAAGTTGTTGTTGATTAATCGATTCCCATTTATTTACTATACTAACCTTTTCTTCTTCGGTATCACGATTCATTTCTCTTAAGTGATAAGATTTTAGTAAATCATGAGGTTCAAGTGCTTTACCTCTTGTATTTTGAGAATCAAAAAACTGGAATGCCTCCTGTATTGCATCATTTTCGTTATTGTTATCTTCAATAACTATTTTTACTATTGAGCATTTTTCTAAAATATAATCCTCAAATTTCGTGCGAGTTATCTCATCCAACTCATTGAATTTTGAGGAGATAATTCTTGCATTTTCTTGAATTGCAGAAAAAGACAAACTGTTATATTCAAGATTTGCAATTCTGTTAACAGTAGGTTTTCTTCTCATTTTTGATAAAAATATACCTATCGTAGTAATACGTTGTTGCCCGTCAACAATGTGATATTCGTCACCAGATAAATGCAGAATAACTGTACCTATTCTATATTCATCTAACCCATTAAAGTACGCTTCATACAAATCGTTAAAAAGTGTCAATGCTGAATTTTTAGACCATCTGTATGGTCTTTGATAGTTAGGTATTCTTAAATTAAGTTTCACCAAATCTTTCACAGAAACAATTTGGAGTTCGTCTGTTTTTAAAGCCATAACTATTCCCCCATTTAATTACTTTGATACTTCTCTTTCGCCTTTTCAATATTCTTCTTTATTCTTTCTCTTAACTCAACTGGTTTTACTACTTCAACAAAATTCATATATTGCATAGCCCAGAATTCCATAGCGTTAGGGCTTGCGACTAATTCGACTTTTACATATTCTTCGTCAATTGGTGTGATTTTAATATCTTTACCAAACCAATCGACAATCTGATCAACTATACGCTCATCGGCTTTAAGTTCAATTTTTTCGTGCTTATCAGTAAACATATATGGTAAAGCAGAAGAAAATTGCTTGTAGTCAATCCCCTTTTCAAAACCCTCTACTGTACGGATATTTGTAGCAGAAGCATTTTCATTTAAAGCCATATTACTGATTCTGTCTAAACGATAATATGCCATATTATGCTTTTTCTCATTATGAGCCATTAAATAATAGCGCTGGTTATGTAAAATCAACTGATAAGGACTGGCAATATGAGAAGCAGATTTATGAAGCTTTTTATCCACACCGAATTTGTTATAATCAAATTCGAGCTGACACTTTCTTTCAATAGCTTCATCTATAAGCTCTATATTAAAAAACAATGCCTGATTATCTGTTTTGTTCCAATCATTCACAGAATAAATATTTTTAACGTGTGAACGAAAATAGACATTTGACATATTGCAGAGCTTTTCAATAAGCTCTTTTGAGTGCTTTGCAGTTATGTATTTACTCGAAAGCACACCATCTATAAGCATACGAAGCTCGCTGTCTTCAAAAGGACGGTCAACTAAAAAACTGCCCTGTCTTGTAGATTCTATTTCATAGCCCAATTCTTTTAAAAGTGAAATATTACGGCTTATAGATTTTCGTTCAACTATAATTCCATAGTCACGCTCTAAAATTTCAATAATATCATTCTGCTTTAACGGATGATTAAAATCGCTGTATTTTTCAAATATATGTAATATTCTTATAAGTGCCGATTTTTTAGGTTCAAGGTCTGACATTGTATCACTTCCTGAAAATATTATAACAATATTATTGTACCATATTTACACCATAAAACAAGACGCAATATGTGACAAAAAGAGTGCATTGTAATTGTGCGAAGCATTTAAGAATACCACAATACACTCTATATTCAGAAAAAAACTTAAAATGCCTTTTTGGGCAAGTCAACATACAAAATAACACCAAAAAGCCCCTCAAACTGTTGAAAAATATCTCTATCTATGATATAATTTTAACAATTATATTTTTAGGGGTGTCTATTATGGCAAAATGGATAGATAATAAAACTGTAATTATAACAGGTGCTTCAAGTGGTATTGGCAAGATGCTTGCTGAACGCCTTATGAAAGAGCACAATTGTAACGTTATTGGTGTTGCAAGAAGCGAAAAGAAAATGCTCACTTTCGTTGAAGAGCTCGGCGATTACGCAAAGTTATTTTCTTACAAGCTTTTTGACGTTTCAAGCTATGACAACTGGCAACAATTCCACGATTGGCTCAAAGAAAACAACATAAAGCCAGACGTACTTATTAACAACGCTGGTGTTCTTCCACGTTTTGACAGACTTATGAACTACACAAAAGAAGAAATTGACGAATCAATCAATATCGACTTCTATTCTGCGGCATATTCTTCAAAAATTATGCTTCCACTTCTTATGGAAAGTGAAACTCCTGCTATTATAAACGTTGCATCATCTGCAGCACTTATGGCTCTTGGTGGTACTTCAATGTACTCTGCAAGTAAAGCGGCTGTTAAAGGTCTTACAGAAGCTATGAGAGAAGAGCTCCGTGGCGAAGCATACATTGGTCTTGTTTGCCCAGGCTTTACAAAAACAGATATTTTCAGAAATCAGGGCGAAACAAACGGTATGGACCTTATTAATATGGTTTCAACTCCTTGCGACAAAGCAGTTAACAGAATTCTTAAAGGTATACTTAAGAAAAAATCATACATAGTTGTAGGCTTTGATGGTAACGCTATGGGTAGATTTAACAGACTTATGCCAGTTCAAGGCTCAAGACTTTTCAGCTCTGTAATTAAAATGTTCAAAATTGACCTTTTCGCTTCAACATTCGGCTACGAAAAGAAAGGCGATAAAAAATAACAAAATATAATTCAAAGTAAAAGGACGGTGAGATTTTGGAAAAGAAAAATTTGTTTTTCGGCAAGGATTTTTTAGAGCTTGACAATGCCGCAAAGGTGTTCCCTGCTCAAAATACAAAGACCTGGTCTAACGTTATCCGTTACTCCATAAATCTCACAGTAGAAATTGACCCTCAAATTTTAGAAAAAGCGTTAAAGGATATTTTGCCACGCTTCCCTTCTATGTGTGTTAAAATACGTCGTGGTGTTTTCTGGTATTACTTTGAACACAACGACGAAACACCCGTTATTTTAGAAGATAATTTAAAGCACCAATGCGTGCCTGTAAGGTACTCAGAAAGTAACGGTTTTTTATTTAAAATCCTCTATTCAAAAAACCGCCTTACAATCGAAAGCTTTCACGCTCTTACAGACGGCTTTGGTTGTGCAGTTTTCATTAACACTCTTGCAGCACAATATTTAAGACTGTTGGGGCACAAAATCTCTTCAGGTGGCTCTGTGTTTGATATAAATGAGAAACCTAAGGATAGTGAATTAGAAGATTCATTTATTAAAAACGCTACCAAGGGTGCAAAGGCTTCAAGAAGCAAGCCTAATATTTATCACCGAAAAGGCGAAAAACTCCCAGCTTTCTGCTCTCATGTAACTGTAGGGTATATGCCTGTAGATAAAATTAAAGAGCTCTGCAAAAAATATGGTGTAACTATTACAGAATTTTTCACAGCAGTTCTTACAGAAATTTATATCGATTTCCAGAAAAGAGAAGAAAAAAAGCAAAAAGAAATCAGCATACAAGTACCTGTTAATGCGAGAAATCAATTTGAGTCACAGACTTTAAGAAATTTTTCTCTTTGCTATAGTGTAAGAATCGACCCAAATCTTGGTGACTACACATTCGAAGAAATTCTTAAACAAGTTTCACTTTATTTAAGATATATAAACAACAAAAAAACTCTTGGGGCTATGTTTGCTTCTAATATAAAATTAGAGTCAACTCCTATAATGAGAGTTATTCCTCTTGTTATTAAGGATTTGGCAATAGGCATTTCGTATGCTCTTACGGCAGAGTGTACTACAACCGCTCTTTTCTCAAACGTGGGCAAGGTGGATTTGCCAGAAGATATGCTCGAATTTGTAGAAAGCTGTATTCTTATGCCAGCGGCTGGTCTTTTAAATGGTGGCAGAATGGCTGCCGCATCTGTAAAAAACACATTCTCGGTTGCTATTGCAAACTGTTATGAAGATACTGACTTTGAAAGAGTATTTTTTACTAAGCTTAAAGAAATGGGAATACCTGTTAAACTTGAAACTAACTACGCTACAAAGAACAGTGACGAGTTACTCGAACCACTTCCAGAGCAGAAAATTGTTGAATACCAGAAAAAGAAGCATTTGAAAACAATCTCTTCTTCAATACTTGCATTTTTGAGTATTGTTTCGGTTGTTCTCAATATTCTGCTGACTCCCGAAACTCCGTGGTCGAGTTACGTTGTTACTACCTGTGGCATTTTGTGGCTCGTTTCTGTATTGCCGTTTATTGCAAGACTTTACCTTTCAAAGTTTTTCAGTATTGTTACAACACTCGCTTCAATAACGCTATTTTCTATAACAACTGAAATAATAATGCACTTCATTCCACATAGTATAATTTTTGATTGCATTGTTATAGTTATAGGAATTTTATCATTCCTTTTATTAACACTTCTCCTTTTTGCAAAAAAGAATGCGAAACTCAAATTGTGGTTTAGTAAGAAGTTTTATTTTTAGATTTCTATTTGTGTTTTAGCACATATAAGGTGAGGCTCTTATAAATTGGTCATTATTTTTAAATTACTACCTGATTTTTTGCTACCAGTCTTTATAAATCTTCTTTTTGAATTTATAGGATATGCTAAACACCATTCTATGAAAAAAGTTTTTGTTTCTAAGATTTTGCGTATTATCTGCTATGTAGGTTCTTTTGTTGCATTGTTTGCTTTTTTATCAAACCTTATAGACTATAACGTCGGAAATGATTGGTTTCTTCTTATGATGTTTATTTGCTATTTGGGATTAAATATTATTCTGGTAATACTTCGCGATGAAAAAATTGTTTATAATGAATCAAATGGCAATGTTATATGTTTTGTTA
>JAZNCY010000123.1:0-7406 GCA_045587825.1 Acutalibacteraceae bacterium | reverse complement strand
CGGCGGATTTGGTCAGCAAGGTTATGGCTACAATATTGAACAATTATATAACGAAATCGGTAATATACTTGGTTTAAGCAGTAAATTCAAGGCTGTACTTATTGGTGCTGGTAATTTAGGTCATGCAGTTGCGACTCATTTAAGATTTGAAGACCGTGGATTTGATTTAATAGGAATATTTGATAATAATCCAGCTGTTATTGGTAAACAAATCGGTAATAAAACTGTTTTAAGTGCTGACTCTTTAGAAGAATTCTGCAAAGAAAATAAACCAAGCGTTGCAATACTTTGTATTCCAAGTGAGTATGCAGATTCAACTGCAAAAATGCTTGTTTCTTTAGGAATTAAAGGCTTCTGGAATTTTACCCAATACGATATTGCAACAAACTTCAACGGAATCGCTGTTGAAAACGTTCATCTTGGTGATTCTCTTATGACTTTATGTTATCAGATTAACAACATTGACAATTTAGACGAGGAAGCAAAATGAAAAAATTGATGGATATTGATATTGCTGATATTATATCTTTTTCCAAAGGTATAATTGTAGCAAGAAAAGATACCCTCAAAAGCGGTCAGACAAAGATTTCGTTTATAACGTATGACGTTAAGTTAGAGCGACCTTCACAAAGCACTAAAGGTGCGTATCTGCTCAACAAATTTGGTCCCGCTTATGAAGCTATAACTGAAAAACTCGGCGATTACCTTTCTTGTGATGCCACAATTTTACCTAATAAGCACGTTGCTGTTGCTTATACAACCGGTGAATTGGGTTTATTTGATGAAAAAGGTAATTTATACTGGACTGGTGATTTGCAATATCGTGACTGCCCTGTCAGTGGTGTTGCAAGTGAGAAGAAATATCTCTGGTGTGTTGTTCCTGATAACAACTGCGTCATTCGTTACTCACCTGTTACAGAAAAAATTGTTTTAAGAATCGGTGGAGATTCATCAACTGCATTCTTACATCCGATTTCTATTAAAAACTATAACGATGTTCTTTATATCTGCAATCATCAATCCTGTAAAATAAGAACGATTGATTTAAAAAACTACACAGTAGCCGATTATAAAGAATTTGAAGAACCAATTTATAAGTACCTCAGAACTAACGACAGAGAAATTGTCGAGTTAGAATCTGGTGTTTATATGTTATAATATCCGGAGGAATTTATGGAACTTAAAGCAGTTTTAATGGATGATTCAGCTATAAAACGTTCGCTTACACGAATCGCTCACGAAATTATTGAGAGAAACCACGGCACAGAAAACATTGTAGTTATCGGTATAAGAAGTCGTGGCGTTCCTTTGGCGAAAACGATTGCAGAAAACATAAAAAATATTGAAGATGTTCAAATTCCTGTTGGTGAGCTTGATATTAAACTTTATCGTGACGATTTGACTCAGGCACACGATTCACCAGAAGTTAACACAACAAAAATTGATTTTGATATCAACTGCAAAAACATTATTTTAGTTGATGATGTGTTATTTACCGGAAGAACTGTCCGTGCTGCGATTGAGGCTTTATTTAAACTCGGCAGACCAGCAAGCATTCAGCTTGCAATTCTCTGCGACAGAGGGCATAGAGAGTTACCATTCAGACCTGACTATGTCGGTAAAAATGTACCCACATCTCTTTCAGAACATATTTGTGTTGAATTACCTGAATATGACGGCAATACAGCTGTAAAACTTTATAAAATTAAATAAATTGGAGTGTGTTTTATGATTTACACTGCAGAAAACGAATTTTTTACCCTTGGTGTTAAAGAGATGGGTGCTGAACTCACCTCTTTAAAATCTAAAAAAACTGGTACCGAATATATCTGGGAAGGCAATCCTGATATCTGGTATGGCCAATCACCTATTCTTTTCCCTGTAATCGGCAGACTTCTTGACGATAAATACAGACTTAATGGTAAAGAGTATTCAATGGAAAAACACGGAATTGTAAGAAAGAAGCCTTTTAAATTAGTTGAACAAACAAAAGACAGTCTTACTTTTTTACAAAGCGATGATGAAAAATCATTAGAAATTTATCCGTATCATTTCGATTTATTCGTTACATTTAAGTTGAATGGTAATTCTTTAGAAGTTTCACACAAAGTTGTTAATAAAAATGACTGTGTAATGTATTATTCTTTTGGCGCTCATCCTGGTTTCAACTGTAAAATCGGTGATTATCTTGAATTTGATAACAATCAAGCTTGTGTTTTAAATGAACAAATTGACGAAGAATCATATTTAATGGATAATCAAGTTGAATTACTAAAAAATGAAAAGAGAATAACAATCGAAAAAAACACATTTGACCACGATGCTTTGATTTTAAGTGGTTATACAGATACGGTTATTTCTCTTAAAAGTAATAATCATAATCGTGTTGTCAGATTTAATTTTGACTCCCCTGTTCTTGGTATCTGGGCTAAACCAAATGCTCCTTACGTTTGCATTGAGCCTTGGTGGGGAATTAATGATAATCACGATAAAAAAGCAGATTTAAGCGAAAAACGTGGCATTATGTCACTTAATCCACAAGAAGAAAGAACATTCTGCTGGAGTGCAGAAATTACGGAATAATTTACTGTTGACGAAACAATTAAAAATTATTACAATTATATTGAAAGGTTCGGGTGAAAACTATGACTGATAATTTTGAAAACAAAGCAAATATTAACGAGGAATATGGTCCTGATTTAGTTTCTGTTGTTGATGAAGATGGTGTAGAACACACCTTTGAAGAATTAGATAGAATTGAAACTGATGAAGGCAAATTTATTGCACTCCTCCCTGTTTATGATGAAGCTGAAGAAATTCTTGACAGCGATGGTGAGCTTATTATTCTTCAGGTTAAAGACGAAGACGGCGAACTTTATTTAGAGCCAATTGAAGATGATAATATCTTTGATAAAATCGGTAAACTCTTCGAAGAAAGACTTGCTGATATTTTTGAATTTAACGACGAAGAATAATATTTAAAAATACGTTAATATTAAAAATAATTCCTGCGGTGTGCGATAAATGTGGATAATATTAACCCTATGTCAATTAAAAGGGAGTTCGGACTTCTGTGGTGGATTGCAGACCTCCCGTACTTGTACGGACGAAGGGAGCGTGAGCCCACGGAGAGAACACCCACCTGCCAGAAAGCAGGTTTTTATTACCGCATCCGGCATTGTGGGAATTAAAAAGGCTTGTAGTTTTTTAACTACAAGCTTTTTTATTATTTATATTTCAAACTGACTTTTATAAAGATTATAGTAAAAGCCTTTTTGTGACATCAATTCGTTATGATTACCAATTTCTATTACATTGCCATCTTTCATAACAAGTATTCTATCGGCATCTTTAATTGTAGAAAGTCTGTGGGCTACTACAAAGGATGTTTTATTCTCCATTAATAAATCAAATGCTTTACTGATTTTTAACTCTGTACGGGTATCAATTGATGAAGTTGCTTCGTCTAAAATAAGCATTTGAGGATTCATTACCATAACTCTTGTTATACACAAAAGCTGTTTCTGTCCTTCTGAAAGAGAACCACCACTCTCACCTATTACAGTATTATAACCATCAGGTAAACGTTTAATGAAACTGTGAGCACGTGTTAATTTTGCGGCTTTAATAACCTCTTCTTCCGTTGCATTCGGTACTCCCATCTTTAAATTCTCAAGAATGGTAGCACTTTTAAGCCACGTTTCCTGTAAAACCATACCAAAAGTAGAACGAAGCTCGTGACGACTGACATCTTTTATATTTTTTCCATTAATTAATATTTCACCTTTGTTAACGTCATAAAAACGCATAAGAATATTAATCAACGTTGTTTTACCACATCCGGTAGGACCAACAATGGCAATAGTTTCACCGGAATTAACCTTTAATGAAAAATCTTCAATCAATGGTTTCTCTGGAGTGTATGAGAAATAAACATTTTTAAATTCAACAGTACCATTTGCATTTTCAAAATGTTCATCCCCATCAGGAGTATACTCATCTTCATAAATCAAATCGAATACTCTGTTAAGACAAGCAATAGCATTCTGAAGCTCTGTAATAACACCCGAAATCTCGTTAAATGGCTTTGTGTACTGGTTAGCATAACTCAAGAAGCTAACAAGCATACCAACGCTTAAAACACCATTTAAAACAGAAAGAGAACCAATTAAAGCAACAGCCATATAAACCATACTGTTAACAAATCTTGTAACTGGATTTGTTAAAGACGAAAAGAAGATTGCTTTTAAAGAAACTTTGCTTAAATCGTTATTAATCTTCACAAAATCCTCAATCGCCTTATCTTCATAGTTAAAAGCCTTAACAGTTTTCTCATTTGTTATCATTTCTTCTGTTATGCTTGTCTGGTCTGCCCTGATTTCAGATTGTTTTTTAAATAAAGCGTATGTTTTACCAGAAATAAATTTAGCAGCAAACAATGAAAGTGGAGTTAAAATGATTACTGCAATAGTGGTTACAGGGCTCATTAAAAGCATAAAAATCAAAGTTCCAACAATTGTTGCAATTCCTGTGAATACTTGGGTAAAGCCCATAAGAAGACCATCTGCAAAAGTATCTACATCAGTTATAATTCTGCTGACAATGCTTCCGTGTGGATTTGAATCAATATATTTAACAGGAAGTTTATTTAATTTGTTGAAGGCAATTTTTCTTATATCACGAACAGTATTGTAAGTAATATAGTTATTTATAATACTCATTACCCATTGTGAAATTCCACCCAGAAGTACAACTATTACAATTTTAACTAAGACTGGAATTAACAAATCAAAATCAACATTTCCTTTATCAATTATGACATCAACAGCATCACCAACAAGAATCGGGATATAAAGTGAAACAACAACGAAAACAAGAGCTAAAACAATAGTCAGAAAGAGCATCGGCTTATATTTACCGATTATTGAAAACAATCTTTTGAGTGTTTGTTTTTTCATATTCATTGTTCTTCACCCCCAAACTGAGAGTTACATATTTCTTTGTAAACCTCGCAAGAACGCTGCAATTCTTCATGACTTCCAATATCAATTAATTCGCCATCGTCTAAAACTAATATTTTATCAGAATTCATAACTGCTGAAACACGTTGTGAAACAATAAAAACTGTTGGGTTTTGCGGAAGCTCTTTCAATGCTTTTCTTAATTTTGCATCTGTTGCTAAATCTAATGCCGAAGCACTATCATCAAGAATGAGAATTGGTGCATTTTTAATAATTGCACGGGCAATAGCAAGACGTTGCTTCTGACCAACAGAGAGATTTTTGCCATACTGCTCTATCTGGTAATCTAATCCCCCATCTTTTTTAAGAACAAATTCTTCAGCCTGAGAAATTTTTAAAGCAGTGTTTAATTCTTCCTCAGTTGCATCCATTTTACCCATTTTTATATTATCTCTTATTGAACCTTTAAATAACTCAGCTTTTTGCGGAACAATAGCTATATTATCACGCAAGAATTTCTCTGTTACAGAAGTAACAGGCTTTCCGAAAATTTCGAGCTCGCCACCAGTAATATCATAAAAGCGAGAAATTAAATTCACTAAAGTAGTTTTACCAGAACCAGTACCACCAATAATACCAATTGTTTCACCAGTATTTGCAGTAAACGAAATACTTTCAAGTGAGTTTTCTGATGAAGCTGGATATTTAAAAGAAACATCTTTAAACTGTACTGCTATTTTCTCGTCAAAATCAAATTTATTAACAGCATTTTCTGAATCAACAGTTGAATCTTGCACGTCAAAGACTTTAGAAATTCTACCTGCACTTGCAATTGATTTTGTAATACTTACAATAAGATTTGCAAGCTTAATAAGTTCAACAAGAATCTGCGCCATATAGTTATAAAGAGCAATAACCGTACCTTGTGAAATATCGCCATTATCAACTCTTATTGCACCTATCCATATAAGAACAACTGCAGAAATGTTTACAATTATAAATGTTAACGGATTTGTTAAAGAGGATATTTTAGCAACAGCACGCTGTGCAATATTTAAAACAGAATTTTTTTCATTGAAGTTTTCAATTTCATCCTCTTCTTTACAGAATGCTCTGAAAACTCTGACACCAGAGAGATTTTCACGAGTAGTGAGAAGTAATGAATCCAGCTTCTCCTGAACGTTTTTATATTTTGGAATAGTTACAGCCATTACTGAAAATACAACTACTGAAAGTAACGGAATACATACAACAAAAACTAATGCTGACTTTACATCTAAAGTGAATGCCATAATCATTGAGCCAAAAACAATGAACGGAGAGCGCAAGAATAAGCGTAATGTTAAGTTAACACCGGACTGAACCTGATTAATATCACTTGTCATTCTTGTAATTAAAGTTGAAGCCCCTATTTTTTCGTGTTCTGCATAAGAAAAGCTCTGGATATGGCGGAATAAATCTGCTTTTAAGTCTGTTGCCATTCCTACTGCTGCACGAGCAGACATATACTGGGCAGAAACAGAAAATAATAAGCCTAAAGCCCCCAAGGCTAATAAAATCAAACATTGTTTTATAATATAGTCTGTACCGCTACTGATACCGATATCAACTATATTTGCAATAACAATAGGAACAAATAATTCAAGAAGCGCCTCTGACATTTTAAGCAGGGGCGCAAAAATTGTTTCTTTAATATATTTTTTTAAGTAAATCAAAACTTTTTTCATTTAAAGAAACCTCGTTACAATTCTAAATCATTTAATAGTAAAATCAAACTAATTTTTCAACTAAGCTTTTTGAACTCTTTTTGGTAAAACCATAGAAAACAAGGATGTACAATGTAATACACAAAATAAAGTTTTCAGTTGAAAATAATAATAACACAAAACCAAAAAGGAAGCATTTAGTAAAAAATGTCTGGTTGTTTATTATAAAAAAGCGAATACAACCGATTATTGGTAGCAATCCACCTGCAAGACCAAATAAACAAAGTAAATTTAAGAATGAGCAGGTTGCCATATTTTCACAGAAACGCTCCTGAATAAACAAGTAGTCGTCATAACCAACACCTAAAATCGGGTTTTGAAGAAAAGCTGTACCCGGGTAAATTATAGCATTGATTCTGACATTAGTTGAATCATTGACTGTACTACCCTCTAATATACCAAGCTTACCAAATGCTTGTAAAATGTAATCGTCGCCAAAAACAAGCATACCAAGAAGACACAACATTGCTGCTACTGAAACAAAAAACTTAATTTTATTTGATATAAAGTTCTTGTTAACAGTAATAAAGGCGAAAAACAAAATAAATATACAGAAAATACCTAATGTTGAAACAGTAGAAATAATTGTTATAAAAAACAATAACACTCTTTTAGGATTAAATTTATTCTCAAACAGCTCAAAATACAACGCTATATTAAGGAATATCGCAAATGCACC
>JAZNCY010000122.1:0-1779 GCA_045587825.1 Acutalibacteraceae bacterium | reverse complement strand
TTTAAGCAATAATTTGGTGTTAGATTTTAGATATTAGAAAAAAGTTCTATCATTTTTATTAATTGAAAATGATAGAACTTTAATTTTTCCTAGCACCTAAAATCCAACATCAAATTAAGGCAAAAAGTATTTTATAAGTTTTGAAATTAAGTCAACTAAATGAATAAATGACGGCATTCTGAAGAAGTTATTAAAGCTGTTACCGAGAACGCCTTTATCTTCTGCAACTTCAATAAACGTCTCATTTTTAACATCGTTCTGCATAAATTGTGGATAGTCCGGATTATCGAAAACAGTTAACTGTTCTTTGCTACTGAACATCCATTTATACATTTCGCCGTGACCTGAGTGGGTAGAGGAGTGCATCATATCTTTAATAAACCAAGTGCTTTCTGGCATAATCGAAGTTGAAGCATCAATTCTCCAGTCAGGTGAAATATAATTTTTATCTAAATGCTTTTGTTGTCTGTAATCGTAGTGGAAACCACTGTTTATGTTACTGCAAGTAGCACCTAATGAGGCGTACATTGTGTCAACAGTACCGTCTGAATCGTTCAGGTAAGCAGAAACAAGGGGGGTTCTTTGCATATTGTAGCCAACAACGTTATAAAATTTAGTTCCGTTTGCTTTTGATTCATTAATTAATTTTTCTGCACTTTGTTGAACTTCATAATGATAAAAGTCAATTCTTTCAATGAGTTTTGCATTCTCGACAGGGTCAAGTTGCATAAATACTTTTGCTTCTTCGTAATATTCGTGAGGAACAAAGCTCCATATACCTGGCATTGTAGCAAACATAGGAATAAGAGCTTCGTTAAATACTCTGTCTTTTAAATTAAGAATTAAATCGTCACCAATTTCAACAAGAGCATCTAAAAGACCAGCAGTTGTGAGCATTTCTAAAAGTGTATAAATAACGCCACCTAAAAAGTCGTTTTCAAGCTCTGGCATTGCCTGTGCTGCATATCTTTCAATAGCATCAGCGTTGAGTTCAACCTTACCTGTGTAAAGCTCACCTGCAACGGCAGTGCCTAAAAGTGGGCAACATTGAAAAATAATTGTTTCAATGTCTTTTGTTCCATAGAGCTTAATGTAGCTCATTGTTGTAACGCCACCCATACTTGAAGCACGGAATTGAACTGTATCGTGTTTTGTCAATGCTTTAACTTCATCTATAAAATCGTGAAGTTTTTTAGCATTTTCAATAGGGTCAAGCCTGAAGTCGTAACCAAAATAATAGTTGTGGTCTAAGCTGTGAGGGACTTCATCTGTGGGGTGGAATTCTTCGCAAGTAACTCTGTCTGAAGAATTACCATCCTTATCAAGTGCCAAATCACCAAAGATTTTCATAACACATTCAATTAACACATCACCGAATGCATCGTAATCGCCAGTGTTAATTAAATCACCAGCAGCAGAAACAACCGGCGTTAATTCACCAATAATGTAGCCGATATCTGGTCTGAAAAGGACTCTTTCGTTTTCTGTGCCAGCATCAAGTGTTAATGTGCCACTACCTAAAGCTGCAACGTAAATAATTGGTGCATCGCCGCAATTGCATTTTTCCTCGACTGCAAATGCAGGAATAACTGTAAGTGATAACAATACCACAGAAAGAAAAACCGCAAGAACTTTTTTCATAGAAAAACCCCCTATAAAAATCTATTTTAATTTTATCATATTTAAAATAATATTAAAAGATAGTAAATTACATAAAATTACCAAATTTATTTTGTTATATTTACATATTGGAATAAATATGTTAAAATCAACTTGAGA
>JAZNCY010000121.1:0-6600 GCA_045587825.1 Acutalibacteraceae bacterium | reverse complement strand
GCTTCTTTTTTTGCTTTAGCACGTTTAATTTCATCAGCACGAATTTCTTTTTCTTCTTCCGTATTATGGGAAAGTTTTTTTGCTATTTTCAACTGATTTTTAGCATCATCAAAAATATAACCTTCACCCTTAGCAAAATCTTCTTTCGCATTTAAAACTCGCTTTTCACCTGCTTCAGTTGTGAATTTTTCTAAGTCCTGCATAATAATAGAAGCTCTTTCAATAGCAAGGTTGGTTTCTTTAATTTCTGCAAGTTCTTTTTTAGCCTTTTTAATTGCTTGTTTTCTCAAAGCTTTTTCTTCTTCAGATTTTTTACTCATTTTCCTTGCAGATTTCAAAGCAGCTTTATCAACAGAAATTTTTTCTTTCCCGTAAAGCTCTTTCGCCTGTAAAATTATAGCCATTACGTCTTTTAATTCATCATCCTCTAAAACGCCCAAAGAATAGTTTTCAAACATAGCACGAATTTTAAGTACACCAACGTACGCTTTGTGCTTATTCTCAGTAAGGTCGTAAAAACAGAATGGAATAAGATTAAGAAATGCACCAAGTGCAGAAAGAAGAATTAAAACCTCAAAAAGATTATTTCTTATATTATCATCGTAGAGCACATTATAATCTTCTAAAAGTCCCATTTTTTCGTAAACTGCAGGATAAACCATACCTGTAAAAAAGCCTATAACAGTACCAATCATACCGAGTGGCCCGAAAAGTCCGTCTACTCTTACACCGGTTTTCCATTGATGATAATCTCGCATATCTGCATTAATATTGTGCTGAACTATATTCCAGAATGTGTTTATAAAAGTATTTATATACCATATAACACAAATAAGCAAAAGATTTTCATAAACAAAATAAAGTGCCAAAAGCACGAAAACGTTTATTGCGTTAGCTGTAATTAAAAGATTTCGTTTACCAATTTTTTTAATAACTATTGGGGCTAAAAGCATTGACCAGAGTGCAGCATTACCTATGACTGTATTAGCAATACCGAGCGATACCTGATATTTACCCCCGAAGGCATAAACAAAAGACCAACCCAAAACCACGCCATAGCCTGATTCTAAAAACACTACCCAGTTTGCCGACTGAATAATCCAGTAATATTTATTTTTAGCTACCTCTCTTATAGCATCAAACATTCTTACTGGTTCCAATTTTTTCTTAGGTAAAACAAGTCGTTCTTTAACCTTTGAAAAGAAAATTAGGCTTATAAACATACCTATTACAGTAAATATAGGGTAAATTATTCTATAAGTCCAGATATTATTAAGTCCACCAGTAAGAACTGCAAGCAATGGAATAAACAAGTTTGTAATTGTTGGGGCTAATGAATAAATAACCTGAGAAATGCTCATTACTGTAGTTCTTTCCTGAGCATCAGGGGTTATAATTTGCTGAAAATATGTATAGCTTTCATTATAAAAACATAAAAATACATTTAAAAGCAGATACATTATTTCTACAACAATTGCTTTTAAAATATAACTGAAGCTTTCATATGGTAGCCACACAAAAATTGTAGAAACAAGAACCATTGGTACTACCGACATTTGTATGAAAGGCAGGAATTTACCGCCCTTTAATTTATGGTTGTCGTAATACCAGCTACGAAAAATACCTAAAGGAATGCCGATTATATTTGCAATATTGAGCATTATTTGTAAATCCATTGGTTTAAGACCAATACACGCACCCACTAAAAAATTAGAGGCATTAAGTGCTATAGCCATAGGCAAAAGTGTTGCCCAATAAACACCGAAACCCGCACCACTTAACGATGCAATTTCTTTATATGAAATATAATTTCCTTTTGGTGGCTCGTGCCAGTATTTTTTGGCTAAACCTATTGTAGATTTTGCTTTTTCTATTAGTGCTGCCATAAATTCACCTCATTATTTCGGTAATGTATATTCTGTAATTTTGCTATCGGGAAAATTTTCATCACAATATTTTCTCATTTTTTCTATTCCCTTTATATTGTTACTGTGAATATTTATTTCAGGTACAAAAACATCATGCTCTTTCATCCATATAAGAATATCAAGACCTGTTTTTCTGTCTTTTCCTAAACTGTAATCTAAAGAAATATGCTCAAATTTCATAACGGACAAAAGTGTAATTGCAGTATTTGCATCACGACAGCATTGGTATCCATTCGGAAACTCTCTTGTATCATCAACAAATAATCTCATAACTATTCCCCTTTCAACATCATATTTAAATTATATCATCCAACTACAATAATTTCAACAACAATAAAATATTGCTTTATTTTATATTTAATGCTATTATGAAGCTACATTAATTTATTGGAGAATAAAAATGGCTGATACAATTTATAAAGAATTACGAAAAAAGTTAGATTTAACACGTGAAGAAGTCTGTGACGAGGCAAGTAAAAGAAATCAGGTTTTAACCTATGAAAGACTTGAAAGAATTGAAAATGGTAAATTTAATATTCATCCTGAAGAAGTAATTTTACTTTCAGAAATTTATAAAGAACCGACACTCTGTAACCACTATTGCTCCAAAATGTGTGAAATCGGTCAGAAATATGTTCCTGAAATTAAAACAAAGGATTTAGCTCAAATTCTTTTAGAAATGCTTTCTTCACTTAATTCTATGAAGAAAAGTCAGGAAAGACTTATTGAAATAACCGCAGATGGCAATATCGACGACGATGAAATTAAAGATTTTGTTTTCATTCAACAAGAGTTAGAACGAATTTCAATAACAGTTGAAACTTTGCAACTATGGGTTGAAAGAATGTTAGCAGACGGAAAAATAAATTTAGAAAAGTATAATCAAATCAAGGGATTATCTGATTAATTCAGATAATCCCCTATTTTTGCACTTTTTGTAATATTATGGTACCTGAATGTGCAGTTATTGTAATTCACTTTATTTAAAAAATATTATATTATAAAAATGCAACAAGGGAGTTGCAGTAAGCAATAAAACAAAAATTTCTTAACTATAAAGGAGTGAAGAAAATGTTAGAAATTATAATAAGCATATTGACTCTTGTACTTTTCTTTTACGCTATTAAATTAGCATTTAAGTTAACCTGGGGTGTTGCAAAAATAATCGCCGTAATTTTATTCACAATCGCATTACCACTTTTAGTTGTACTCCTCTTTGTTGCAGGTGGTGCAATACTTCTTTTACCATTAGGTCTTGTTATAGCTGCCATTGTACTTTTAGTAAAATGCGCTGCTGTATAAGATAAATTGAGGGAGAATTAACAAAAGACTACCCCGAGATAGTTTTGCTATCTCGGGGTAGTCGAGTTTTAATCTAAATATGATTTTTCTACCTTTTCAAAATAATCTGTAACAGGTTCTTTTGAAAGTTCAATTTTCAAAGTGCCACCTGATGTTATTTCAAAATATGATAAATACGGTCTTTTTATTAATTTTCCGTTAAACTCCATTTTGCTTATATATGGATAAAGAAGCGGGTCCTTGTCACACTCAACTGTAAAGGTTTCGCCATTTACACAAGAGTGATACTCTTTATTTAATTTAACAGTAGCCTTTTTAAATAAAGGTGTGTTAATAAAATAATCCTGGTACCCTGGGCAAATCTGAGCAAAGCCTATGCTTGAAAGAACATACCACGCTGAAAGCTGACCAACATCTTCGTTACCACAAAAACCATAAGCACCTGTTCTGTATGCTTCTTTCTGAACTCTTCTGGTCCAATATTGTGTACGATGTGAAAGCCCTAAAATATCGAAATAGTGAGTTATATTATGGCAAGGCTCATTAGAGTGGTTATAATCATCATTCCAGAGTCTGCCAAAATCGGCTTTTTCAAAAAATCTTTCTAAAAGAGTGAGTGCCCTTTCATAACCGAACAATTCAAAAAGCCCCTTTACATCATAAGGCACAAACCACGACTGTTGAAAAATATTACTTTCAACACATCCATCGTCATCATATTCATTTTCTTCAAAAACAAATTCACCATTCTCTTTTCGCGGTGCTAAAAATCCGAGCTTCTCATCATAATTTTCAACATATTTTTTTGCACGATTTAAAAAGAATTCTTCATTTTCTTTATCGCCCTTTTCTTTACTGAAAAGGTACATTGTGTAATCCGCAAGTAAATATTCTAATGTATCACTCAATTCATCAGGAACGAAGGCATCTTTTAAATATTGTTCGCACACAGGTCTTATTGTGTGGAATTCTTTATTAAATAATTCCTTTTCACCTTTTGTTGAAGCAACAATTATTTTGTGTGCCTTCTCAAAATCATATTTTCTGATATTTTTAAGGTAAGCATCTGCAACAACTATTGCTCCCGGGTCGCCTACCATACAACCCGCATTTATTCCTAAAAGCTCCCAGCGTGGAAAAGATGAATTATTTTCTTCAGCAATTCTTAAAAGCGAATTAACCTCATCATTAACAATATCAGGACGAATAATTGAAAGAAGTGGAAATTCACTTCTGTAAACATCCCAACCACTGAAAACTGTGCGGTGAATGTAGCTATCATCCTTCATAGCCTTACCATTTAAAGTAAAGCTACCATCAACATCGGCAGAAACACGTGGGTCTAAAAGAACGTGATAAAGGCAGGTATAAAAGAGCTTTAAATCAATTTCGTCACTGCCCTCAACATCTACCATACCAAAAGCATTTTCCCATAAATCGAGTGCCCTTTTTCTTTGTGCATCAAAATCAAAATCTTGAATTTCTGCCTTTAAATTCTTTCTTGCGCCGTCAAGACTTGTGTAAGAAATACCGCATTTTAAAACAATAGGCTCTGTAACAGAATTACCAAAAGCTAAAATGAGTCCAGCATCCTCGTGGCTGAATTCCTTTAAATTTTCACTTTGGAATTCTTCATTTGCAAAGAACTGCATTTTTAAAGGCTTTTGCGATAATTCACAGGTAAAATAAAAATCATAAGTAATTTTACCGTGACCGTGACCGAAGCCACCGCCCTTTGGTGTGCATATAATTTTACCCTCAATAGTATTTTCATTAACAATTTTTATTTCCTCAAAATCTGCCTTACCACCGATTCTACGAGAAAAATTCATTATAATTCTTGCATTTTCATTATGAGGATATGTAAATCTTAACATACCGCTATGAACATCTGCAGTTGCTTCTGCTGTAATGCCATAGCGTTCTAAATTCACCGAATAATATCCTGCCTCGGTTTTTTCGCTATCGTGGGAAAATTCCGACTTCCATCCAACAGTACCATTTTTAAATTCTACGTGCTCATTACTTCCACTTCTTAAATCAGTTTCACCAATAACAGGCATAATCTGAAGATTTCCTAAATCGCCATACCAGCCAATACCACTCATATGGTTAAAGCTAAAGCCCTCGATTGTATTATGACAATAGTTATAACCGCTACCATTATCGCCACCCGTTACTGTATCGGGTGAAAGCTGAACCATACCCCCAGGAACAGAAGCACCCGGGTAGGTTTTACCACCACCATGACATTCCTCGATGCTGTCTTCTTCTGCAACGGTACCGATTGAAGTATCAACATATTTTGCTTTACTCATAAAATCACCTTGAATTTGCAAATTAAAATCTTGTATTAATATACTATAAGAACACGAGAATTTCAACAAACAATTTATTTATTGCTAAATTTTTTAATTACTCCACTTGCAATTTTATACACTGGTGTTTCAAGTGTATTAACTGCATTTTTCAATTCTTTTCTTATTTCAATTGCTTGTGGGCAGTGGCTTTCACATTTACCACAATTTATACAAGCAGATGCAGGAGCATTACCACCAAACGACGTTGCTCTTAAATATTCTTTAAATCCCAAGAAATTGTTACCTGTAAAGTGTGTATTATAAGCTGAGAACGTACCGCTTATATTAATATTCTGTGGGCAAGGCATACAGTAACCACAGCCTGTGCAACCGACCTTCATTTTATGATTTATTGCTCTTACAACATTCTTTAGCATTTTTTCATCATCTTCTGTGATTTCTCGTATTTTTGTTGTAGAAGCCGTATTTATATTATCCGCTACCATTTCTTCTGAATTCATACCGGAAAGTACCGTTGTAACTTCAGGTTGACTAAAAAGCCATTTAAATGCCCATTGTGCAGGGGTATGCTGAACAGGATGATTTTTAAAAAGTTCTTTTGCTTCGTCAGGTAAATTATTAACGAGTTTTCCACCACGAAGTGGCTCCATAATCATAACAGGAATTCCCTTAGAATGTGCATACTCTAAACCTTTTCTTCCAGCCTGACTATGTTCATCAAGATAATTATATTGAATAAGCGTCATATCCCAAGGGTAAGCGTCAATTATTTCGCAGAATTTCTCTGTGTTGCCGTGGAATGAAAAGCCGATATTCCGAATCTCGCCACTTGCCTTTTTGTCTTCTATCCACTTTTCAATGCCAATACTTTTAAGGCGCTCCCATACTTTTATATCACTCATCATATGCATTAAATAAAAGTCGATGTAATCCGTCCTGAGTCTTTTAAGTTGCTCTTTAAAAAGCTTTTCTAAAACATCCAAATTCACCATTAACTGTGGTGGCAATTTAGTTGAAATATAAATTTTATCACGAATATTATTTTTTTC
>JAZNCY010000120.1:0-2985 GCA_045587825.1 Acutalibacteraceae bacterium | reverse complement strand
GTTGAAACATATATTCAGAGACTTCAGAAGCTTGAAGAAATTGCAACTTCATTTGAAGGTGTTGAAAAATCATTTGCAATTCAGGCTGGTAGAGAAGTAAGAATTATTGTAAAACCTGACGTTATTTCTGATGACCAGATGACAATTGTTGCAAGAGATATTGTTAACAAGATTGAAAATGAACTTGAATATCCAGGTCAGATTAAGGTTAACATTATCAGAGAGAGTCGTGCTGTTGACTTCGCAAAATAATTAATTAATCAAAAATGAAAACGGAACTCCTTAAAAAGTTGTTCCGTTTTTATATTTGAATAGTATTTTCGGCTTTATGCCATAGAAACGAGTATAAAAATGCGTTTATTATTTATTGGTGACGTTGTAGGTCAGAGCGGTTGCGAATTCTTAATGAAGAAGCTTCCCGACTACAAAAAAGAAAATGGTGTTGACGTTTGTATTGCAAATGGTGAAAATTCAGCACAGGGTAATGGTGTTACGCCATATTCCTGCAAAATGCTTTATGACAGCGGTGTTGATTTTATTACTTTAGGTAATCATTCATTTAAAAGACCAGAGATACTTGAATTCCTTGATAGAGAAAGTGCAATAATAAGACCATATAATTTTCCTCAGGGTGCAAGTGGTAAGGGCGTTGGCATAATTGACAAGGGACGTTATAGAATAGCCGTTATCAATTTAATGGGTACTGTTTATATGGAAGCACTCAATAACCCATTCTTAGAAATAGATAAAGCGTTAGAAGAAACTGATGACTGTAAAATAGTTATTGTTGATTTTCACGCTGAAGCAACGGCAGAAAAACGCTCTATGGGTTATTATCTTGATGGCAGAGTTACTGCACTTTTAGGAACTCACACCCACGTTCAGACTGCCGATGCTCAGATTTTACCAGAGGGTACGGCTTATATTACAGATGTAGGAATGACGGGTCCTAAAGAGTCTGTTTTGGGAATCGAGCCGAAGCTGGCAATTAAAAAAATGAAGTATCATATTCCTGTAAGATTTCAGAATGCAGAGGGCAAACACGTAATGAACGCTTGTCTTATTGATATTGATGAAAAAACAGGCAAAGCAACATATATAAAAAGGGTGGTGCTTAAATGAAAAAAGTAATATCAATTTTACTTGTTCTTTCTTTTTGCATAACACTCTTTTCGTGCCAGAATACAGGTGATGAAGATGAAAACACAGGTGATTGGGATTACGTTTTACCAACTCCTGTTGTTAATGCAGATATTTCTCTGCCCTTCACTTCTGCTGACACATTTAACCCTTATAAAGCAAAAAGTAAATTGAACAGAGATTTAATTCCGCTCATTTATGAAGCACTTTATAGCGCAACTGAAGATGGCTACGGCTACCCACAGTTAGCGCTGAGTGCAACAGAAAAAGGAAACACATTAACTGTTAAATTAAGACAGGGTGTCACCTTTTCAGATGGTACACTTTTTAATGCAAGTAACGTAGAGTATTCTTATAATTTAGCAAAGAAAAATGCTTATTATAAAAATAACCTTAAGAATATTGAAAGCTTTAAGGCGGTAGATAATTTTACGTTGAAAATAACATTTAATGGTGTAACGTTATCTCCGCTTAATGCGCTTTCATTCCCGATAGTATTAAAAAGTGGCAATACTTTTTTAGGTACTGGTAAATATGTTATAAAATATCTTGAAGATACACCTTATTTAGAAGCAAACAAAAATCATAGTAACTTCAGTGGTGAGTGGAATAACCAAATAGCTCTTTTTGATATGGCTGGTTCTACAAGCGAGGTTTATGCTTTCAAGTCTAACAAAATCAGTGTTTACAAAGATGATCTGACAGATGGCAAATACGAAAACCTTTCTTCAAAAACTGTTTCTATACCTACTAATAATTTAGTTTATGCAGGTCTTAATATGCGCTGGGGTGGTTCTATTACTTCAGTTGCCTGGATAAGACGTGTTATAAACATTGGTATTAACAGATTGGATATAAGTGCAGCATCATTCCTTGGTCAGTGTGAGCCGACTACAATGCCTTTTAAACCTGATTTTTATAAGCTTTCTGGTCAGGAGCTTATAAGCACAAAAGGTGACCTTAACAGAGCGATTACTATTTTAGAAAATAATGGTTATGATAAATTTACAGACGAAGGCTACAGAACAGATGGTGTTAACACATTAAGACTTTCGATTCTTGTTTGTAACAATAACCCATATAAGAAAAGCGTTGCAGAAGCGTTACAAAAGTCGCTCGCTACTTTAGGTATTAAAGCAACAATAAGTGTAAAAAATAAAGCAGATTATTTAAAAGCGTTGGAAGAAGGCTTTTATGAAATTTACATTGGTGAAATTGAATTACCTGCCGATTATGACTTAAACGAATTTTTTACTGCTGAAGGTCAGGTTAATTACGGAATAAGCGAAAAAGCATCTGTTAACTATGTTAATTTCAGAAGGGGTAAGCTCAATATGACAGAGTTTGTAGAAGCCTTTAATACAGACGTTCCGTTTGCACCATTATTCTTCAGAAAATCGGTTATGTCTGTAAACCCCGAAGTAAGTGGTATTACTACGACAGAGGGTAACGTTTATTTATCTGCAAGTGACTGGAAAGTAAAAAAGTAATTTAATATTTTTCTACTTGTATTTATTTTCCAGATAATATATAATTATAACATTGTTTTAAAGTTATTCGGTTAGGAGGCGTTTTAATGGACCCAATTAAAGTTGACTTTTCAGGTAAGGGCAAACCAACTGAGGTTGTTATTCCACCTGAAAAAAAGGTTCTTAAAATCATTATTGCAATTCTCATTACTATTATAGGTGGTGCGGTTTCATATTACTTTATGTTACCAGCATTAAACCTTAAATCACTCGATTTTTACTACTTTATTGCATCTTTACTCGGTCTTTATATTGGCTCTACTTTTCTTTTGAGTAAAGCATTTATTAAGCCTGAGTATATTCCTTACGTAAGAAA
>JAZNCY010000119.1:0-2063 GCA_045587825.1 Acutalibacteraceae bacterium | reverse complement strand
TAAAAGCGAACCAATATCTGAAACACAATTAACTACTTCTGAGGACTCTTTTACTGAGTTACAAAGAGAAGAACGAAGCCAGTGTTCACGCTCTAAAGTCATTACCCACGATGGCAACTGGACACAAATTTCACTGACTGGAAAGCGATATAAAACACTTCTTAAAATCTCTGTTATTTCATCTTCCTTTAACTCGAGACAGTTAACTGGTATTACTGGAACGGAATATTTGTCTGTTAGAGTTGCCGAGAGGTTTTGGGTTTCAGGTGAAGCTGGTGAAAGTGAATTAAGCAGCATTACAAAAGGCTTATTGATTTCTTTTAATTCATTAACAACACGCTCTTCTGCCTCTTCATATTCTTCTCTGGGAATTTCAGTTATTGAGCCATCTGTAGTAACAACAAGACCAATTGTAGAATGTTCAGTAATAACCTTTTCAGTACCGATTTCTGCTGCCATATTAAATGGAATTTCTTCTTCATACCAAGGTGTTTTTACCATTCTTGGTTGTTCATTTTCAATGTACCCCAATGAACTTGGTACTATATAACCAACACAATCTATAAGCCTTACATTAAGTGAAGATTTTTCAGGTAATTCAATTTTTACTGCTTCTTCAGGAATAAATTTAGGCTCGGTTGTCATAATTGTTCTGCCTGCGGCTGATTGTGGAAGCTCATCTTGTGCCCGTTCTCTTTTATGGGTGCTTTCAATATTTGGTATAACAAGTGTCTCCATAAATCTCTTTATAAAGGTAGATTTACCAGTTCTTACTGGCCCTACAACACCTATGTAAATATCACCACCTGTACGTTTTTCGATATCCTGATAGATAGTAGTATCTGTCATAAGTCCTTCCCCCTTGTACTTTCTGTAAATGAGTGTGTTCGAATACACTCACTCCATCTTCTCTAAAAGATATGTAAAATAAAAGAGTATTATGACAAAGATAAAATTAACAAAGAGACTAAAGAATTTTCCACATAAATCACAATTGACACAACATATAAATTATAGTAAAATATTTAATTATATTTTTATACTCAAATTTTAGAAAAAGGAGAACTTATCTTGAAAGAGATGTTATTAGAAGTTTTAAATGACTTTCAGGTAGCGTTACCCTACCTTTGCAGATTAGTTGTTTCTGCAATTTGTGGTGCTGGAATTGGTCTCGAAAGAACTTACAGACAAAAAGAAGCAGGTCTTAGAACTCATATTATTGTAGCACTTGGCTCAGCACTTATGATGATAGTAAGTAAATATGGCTTCTTTGATTTATTCTTATACGAAAATGTTAAATTCGATGGTTCAAGACTTGCCGCAAACATTATTACTGGTGTCAGCTTTTTAGGTAGTGGTATTATTATTTACAAAGGCTCTATTAAAGGTCTTACAACTGCCGCTGGTATCTGGGCAACTGCTGGTATTGGTCTTGCAATAGGTGCTGGAATGTATGGAATTGGTGTTTATGCAACTATTGTTCTTCTTGTTATTCAGATTTTCATTCACAAATTTGTTCCTATCGAAAATACAGTTGCTACTGAAATTAAATTAAAAATTAAAAATGACCCCGTTGCACTTGACCACGTTGAAGAAATTCTTCACAAAAAAGGTGTTGATATTATGTCAACGGATATTGAAAAAAGGGATAATTTAATTTATTGTAAATTTGATTTAAAAACCCACAACAGTTTTTCATTTAAAGAAATCAAAGAGATTTTGAAGGATGATGAATATATAGTTTCGATTTCGCTTTGATTATTAATTAGGAAACAGTTCACCGCAACATTCAGAATTCAATTTGAATGTTGGTGTGTTTATATTTTATTATTCTCTTTATTTTATCAAACTCCACCCAAGCAGTTAATTACAATTATAGCAACAGCGATTGGTATTATGTAATAAAGAATAACTAAAGGATATACTTTATACTCATATTCAGTAAATACTTTTCGTGGAGATTTTATATAATAAAGTGTCACAACAAAAGGCGGAGCTACCTTGTTCATATATTTGTACTTATATTCTTTACCATCAACTTCGTATGTATATGTTGCGTAATA
>JAZNCY010000118.1:0-5525 GCA_045587825.1 Acutalibacteraceae bacterium | reverse complement strand
GTACTAACTTTAACTAAAATCTTTTCAGTCATTTAAACATCACCGAATTCATTGTATCATTTTAATTAATTCAAATCAATAGTTCTTTACTATACTTTAAAACTGTGATATAATTTTTACATATTATTCCAAATAAAAGAGTGTGAGTTTTATGTTATCTGAAAAAGAATTATTAGAAATTGAAGAGCTTATTAAAAGAGATATTGAAAGTGGTGAAATTGAATTAGTTCCACAAGATAAAATCTTTGATTTTCTTCCTAAAAAAGAAGATACAATCAGAATTATGTCTTTTAATATACGCTGTGGTGACGTTGGTGTTCAGACTGCTGAATCCCGATACACTCTTGTAAGCGATACTATTTTTAAAGGTGCACCAGATTCTGTTGGTATTCAGGAAGCAACACCAAAGTGGATGGAATATTTAAAAACTGCTTTAAGCGATAAATATGACTATGTAGGCATTCCACGTGAAGAAAACGGCGAATATTCTTCTATATTCTACCTTAAAGATAAATATACAGTAACAGAAAGCGGCAACTTCTGGCTTTCTGAAACACCAGAAAAAGAATCTAAAGGCTGGGATGCCGCTTGCTACAGAATATGCACCTGGGCAGTTTTAGAAAATAAAGAAACTAAAGAAAAATACGTTCACGTTAACACTCACCTTGACCACGTTGGTGTTTTGGCACGTAGAAATGGCGTAGAGCTTATGCTCCAACATCTTAAAAATTATAATGACATTCCAGCAGTATTCACTGCGGATATGAACATTTTAGAGGGCGAAGAAAACTACCTTCAATTTGTTAATTCAGGCTTTATGTATGACACAAAATATAAAGCAGAAAACAGCGTAAACTACCTTACATATCACGACACTCATCCATCAGAGCAAGAAAAATCTATAATTGACTACGTTATGATTAACGACAGATTTTCTGCCGATACTTATAGAGTAGTTACAAAAGGCATTGACGGAAGGTATGTTTCTGACCACTTCCCTGTTTATGCTGACCTCTACATAAAATAATTATTGTTTGGTGAAAAAATGAACAAATATGGTTTAATTATGGAAGGCGGAGCAATGCGAGGAATGTTCACCGCTGGCGTAATGGACGTTTTAATGGAAAACGAAATCCGTTTTGATGGCGGAATAGGCGTTTCGGCTGGTGCTGCATTTGGTTGCAACTATAAATCTAATCAGATTGGCAGAGTTATCCGTTACAATAAAAAATACTGCAAAGACCCAAGGTATTGCAGTATTCGTTCACTTATTAAAACGGGCGATTTATATGGTGCAGAGTTCTGCTACTCCACAATTTCTTATGAATTAGATATATTTGACAGTGATGCATATTTTAAGAACCCGATGGAATTTTATGTTGTGTGCACAGATGTTGAAACCGGCAAACCAGTTTACAGAAATTGCATTACTGGTCTCGAGGAAGATTTAACCTGGATAAGAGCTTCAGCATCAATGCCGATTGCATCAAAAGTTGTAGAAGCAACAGATTACAAATTACTTGATGGTGGCATTTCTGACTCGATTCCACTTAAATATTTTGAATCTTTAGGCTACAACAAAAACGTTATTATACTTACTCAACCAAAAGGTTATATAAAAAAGCCAACTAAAGCTTTACCATTTATTAGGGCATTTTTAAAAGAATACCCGAATGTATATAAAACAATGCAAAACAGGCACAATGACTATAACGAGGTAATTAAACTCATTGAAGAAAGAGAAAAAAATGGTGATGTTTTAGTTATAAGACCACCACAGAAACTACCTGTCGGCAGAGTTGAGCACAATCCTGACAAATTACAGCTGGCTTATGATATAGGCAGAGAAACTGCATTAAAGCAATTAGAGGAAGTAAAAGAATTTGTTACAAAGTAGGTTTTATTATGGAACTTAAAGAATTTTTAAAGATTGCAGCAAACGTTAAGCCGGACCATACACAATTAGAGAGACTAAGAGAAACTCCGTTTTATGCATTTGTGCATTTTTCCCCTAACACTTACACAAATTTAGAGTGGGGCGATGGCACAGAAGACCCTGCGATTTTCAATCCGACAGAGCTTGACTGTGAACAATGGGTTAAGGCTGTAAAATCTGCTGGTATGAAAGGTCTTATTCTCACAGCAAAGCACCACGATGGTTTTTGTTTGTGGCAGACAAAATATACTGAGCATTCTATGAAAAATTCACCATATAAAAATGGTAAGGGTGACATTGTAAAGGAATGTGCCGAAGCGTGTAAAAAGCACGGGATTAAATTTGGTTTTTATCTCTCGCCCTGGGATAGAAATTCAAAATATTATGGTACAGATGAATATAATGACTACTATGTAAATCAGTTAACAGAGTTACTCACAAACTACGGCGAGATTTTCCACGTGTGGTTTGATAACGCTTGTGGTGAAGGTCCAAATGGTAAAAAACAAGTTTACGATTTTGAGCGCTACATAAAAACTATAAGAAAATATCAACCGAATGCTACGTTCTTTAATGATAAAGGTGGTATGCGCTGGTGCGGTAACGAAGCAGGAAAAGCCGCTCACGCTCAATGGTGTGTTGTACCTTATGAACTCTGTTCAATAGCTGAGCATAAAACAGAAGTTGAGCCGTTGATGGAAGGTAGTCTTGATGGAATAATGAATAGTGACACCACGTTAGGCTCAATCTCTAATATTATATATTCAAAGGCGCTCACCTTCTGCCCTGCCGAAACAGATATGTCAATAAGACCAGGCTGGTTTTACCACGAAAATGAAGAACCGCATTCTTTAGACAGACTTTTTAATACATATTTAAGAACTGTTGGTGGTAACACAACGTTCAACTTGAACATCCCACCAATGCCAAACGGCAAATTCAATGAAAAAGATATAAAAAGACTTAAAGAATTAGGCGATAAAATAAACACTGAATTCGGTACAAATTTAGCAGAAAACGCTGAAATCACAGAGAACAAAACCCCCGACTCTTATCAAACGGAATTCATTGTAAAACTCTCAAAAAAGCAACCACTCAAATACCTTGAACTCGCCGAAACAATCGCCGAAGGTCAGAAGGTAGAAGCATTTAAAATTTATTCTAAAACTGATGACGGAATCTGGAACTTCGAGGAACACTGCACCACAATCGGTAGCAGAAAAATCGTAGTCTTAGAAAACGTAGAAACCAACGAACTCAAAATCCAAATCACTTCAGCAAGAGATACGGTTAAATTGGATTGGGTGAAGGTGTATTAATAAACGCAAAGCGTTTATTAAAATGATGAATTATGATTGATGAATGATGAATTTCAGAAACGCTATGCGTTTGATTGTAATTAAACATAAATAAAAAAACTACATTCTATCATTAAAATTGGTTTTGTATCAACTAAAAATGATAGGATGTAGTTGTTTTATAATATTATAATTGCCAACGCAGTTCTGCAACTCATCACTCGGCATTCAACATTCTTACAAGTTCAACAACCTCGTCTGTTTCGCCTGCGCCCATTTCAATAAGGTCATTAACAATCTGTTTTGCTTCATCAAAACGCTTTTCATCAATGAAAAGATACGCTTTCTGAATGTTACCGAATAAAAATGCATCTACATGGTTTTCTAACGCAGCAAGTGTAACATAAAGATTCAAAAAATCTTCAGGGCAATTAAGCTCGTTGCCACTGAAAAGAATTTCGGTCATTTTATTGAGTGCCTCGGTGTTTTTAGAATTCCACACTAAACTATAAGCATCTGTATAAAGCCTGATAAATTCAGCACTCTTAACAGTTGAAACTACCGAATTTTCACTTGCCAGATTACCAAGCATTAAAGGAAAATCATAAACCTTTGTAAGCTTATCGCCATTTAAAATTAGTTTCAAAATATATTCTGAAAGCAGCTTTTTATCATCTTTAAAAAGTAATGCTTTAAAAGTATCATTACGAGCAAAAAGCTTAACAGTATCCTTATTTATAACAGAAGAGCAAGCTGGTGAAAGGATATTTAAAATTTGTGAAACCTTATCAAAATCTTCTTTAATTTCAGTTACAAAAGATAACAAGCCAAACATCAATTCGCATTTCACATTTTCGATTGTATCATTATTTATTGACAATGCATTGTGCGTTTCAGGTCTTGCAAAAATCTTTATGTACTCTTTAAGTTTTTCTTGTGCCGAAAGCTTTGAATTAACTAAATTATTGGCAGTATCTTTAATAGCATTCGCATATACTATGTGAATGAACTGCATATTTTGAACACTTATTTCACCATACTGTGAAAGAAAATCTATTGCATCGTTGAAAAGAATGATATCGGAGTCTGATTGTTTTGGGTTGTATTGATGAGATACAGATTTTTCGTAAATATAATAATTGTGCAACAAATCCGGTAACACACCAACTCTTTCAGCATTTTTTAACATTGAAAAAGATATAAGTGTATCTGTTCCATATGCCATACCTAACCATTCTTCAGGCCAATTACTTCTTGCAAAGCTTTTTCTAGTAACCCGTCCTGAAAAAACCTTTGCCCAGACAGGACGCATAAACTTATGATACAAATAAAACCTTCCGGAAAATTCTTCAGCATTTGTTATAATTAACTGCCCATCAATAGTACGTTTTTTTACAACTTCACCAGTTTTTCCATCAATAAAATTATATCCACAAGCAGCAATATCCAATTTATTTTTTTGCGTAAAAGGAATCATTTTTTCTAAAAAATCCAACTCATACGCATCATCAGAATCAATTGTACAATAATAATCACATTCGTCCATATTGAGTCTTATATCACCAAATTCTTTAGAATGTTCTCCGGGCACATTATTTATTTCATTATAAAAAAACTTTATACGAGTATCATTTTCTGCATAGGTCTTTATAATATCGCCTGTTCTATCTGTTGAACCATTATCGCAAATATAATAAACTATATCTTCGCCATATTTGGTTTGATTTAAAACACTATCTATACAACGAGAAATAGTCTTTTCAGCATTATATGCTGTTGTAGCAAAATAAATTTTGCTCATAAATATTCCTACCTTATTTCAAAAATTCTATAATTTCAGCATCAATAGTACGAGCTTTACATATTTTAGATTTTTCTGAAAGCTCATTTTTAATTCGTTCTTTATTACGCTCAAGTTCATTAAAAACTTCACAAAGTTTTTCAGCAGTCAGAGTATTTATATCGAGCAGATATTTTTCCTGACCTAAGTCAGAAGAAATACCAACTGCTTTATTGCTGTACCCAACTGCAATTGTCGGTACCCCTGTTGACCACGCGGCAATAGTTGCGTGAGTTCGTGACGCAACAAGAATTTCCGCCTTTGAAATTATGTATTTATACTCTTCGGAATTTAATATACCTGATGCTCTGAAAATTCTTTTTTCATCGCCTTTTAACTGCGACAATGCATCCATATCATTATCCATTGGCATTACAACATGTGGAACTAACGCAATACTGTAATTTGTTTCTTTTAATATTTTATCTATCAATTCCTGATAAGCATTTAA
>JAZNCY010000117.1:0-16680 GCA_045587825.1 Acutalibacteraceae bacterium | reverse complement strand
ATCAATTCCAAAATTGTATCAACGTTTTTATCGAGTATATTTACATCTAATTCGCCACTCTCAACGGCTTTTATAATTTTTTGTGGACCTAAACCACCTGAGCTTGGCATTTCAAGATTTTTACCAGCTTTAATGCCGTCAACAATTTCGTTTTCAGCACCCCAGTCTGTAACTACTACACCTTCGTAGCCCCATTCATCTCTTAAAACGTCTGTGAGAAGCCATTTATTTTCTGCACAATATGTACCATTCAATTTATTATAAGCATTCATAACTGTCCAAGGGTTTGACTCCTTAACGGCAATTTCAAATGCTGTGAGATAAATCTCTCTTAAAGTTCTTTCGTCTGCAACTGTGTTTATAGTCATTCTTCTGCATTCCTGATTATTCGCAGCAAAATGCTTTAAAGACGTGCCAACACCTTTACTCTGAACACCATTTATAAATGAAGCAGCCATTTTACCTGCTAAAAATGGGTCCTCTGAAAAATATTCAAAGTTTCTGCCACAAAGTGGGGAACGCTTCATATTTATACCAGGCCCTAAAAGAACTGAAACATTTTCTTTTAAGCATTCATCGCCTAAAGCTTTACCCATTTCACAAATTAAATCAGTATCCCAGCTACTTGCAGTAGCACTCGCTGTAGGAAAACAGGTTGCGGGAGCGCTGTTGCCTAAAACGTCACCGGCCGCAGTTTTTTCTTGATTTTGTTTTCTCAAGCCGTGTGGACCATCTGTTACCATAATTGATGGTATTCCTAAACGCTCAACACCAACTAAATGCCAGAAATCTTTACCTGAGCAAAGTGCTGCTTTTTCTTCTAATGTAAGCTTTGAAATAATATCTTTATATTTCATAAATATCGCCTCGCATTTTACAGAGTTTTTCGGGAATACTGCTATTAATAGGTGGTGAAACTATGAGTAATAATAAGAAGAAAAATCTTTCTAAAGATGAAGAAGTAATAAAAGCGTATAAAAACGATTTTACCAATGTAAAGAGCGATGTCAACGGCTCTTACACAGGCATTACCGAAAATTACGAAGTACCAGAACAAGATGCCGATGACCTTTAATTAACTAAATTTGTGAGCATAAAACCCGTTAATAACGGGTTTTATTTTTTTCTAATTTTAGATTTTGTACTTATAAAACCAATAACAGAGAATACTGCCTGTGTAATTATAAGTGGAATAACAGAAAGCTCTGCGCCACCCGCAACGAATGAGAACGCTGCCGCAAAAGCGATTCCAATTCCTATTGCACCAATCTGGAGTACTGAAATTGAACTTTTAACCTTGTTAAGTGAAAGCGCTGAAGCTACCGCTGATAAATACGAATCACTTTTACCATCGTGCATAAGAGCACTGTCGCCCGCAGTTCTTATCTCTTTTGTATAACTATTTAATATATCACCAGAAACTGCACTTAAAACTTTAATTCCGCTTGATGGAATCGAAAGATTCTTTGCAACCATATTATCTGTAATATTTGCATCATCATTTCTCAAAAGAAGTGAAATACTTTCTTTTTCTATTCGTTTTAAATATTTTGCATTTTGTTCATTCACATCATAACTCACAATAAACATTGCACCTAATTTACCTTCAATAGCAAGGAACAACGGATATCTGCCATCGTGAGTGTGTCTTTCAACAAATGCCTTATCCGGAACTTCAACGTTATGATTTCTCAATAAATCGTAACTACCAACTAAAACGCGTCTGTTCTGAATCCACGCTGAAAGACCTAATTTATCTTCATAAGCTAAAGTATCAACTGGTGGTAAAAGCTCTGTTTTATCCATAACAACTCTTTTAAAGAGATTGCCTAAAGCACCACCAGATGCCACAACCATAGCTGCTGTATAAAGAATTGCTTCGTCAACCTTCATTGAATGGAATGTTTTAATTCCGTAAACATTACCGCCATTTTCATCAAAAACATCGGTAGAATTAACTGTAATACCATTAGCAACAGAGCACATTCGGCAAGCCTCCCAGCCTGTGAGAACGCCACCTTCTTTTCTGAGCTTTAAAGAAAGTTTATTAACTGCAAGGTTATCACAAAGGAATATAAAGCAAGGTGTAGCCATAGCAGTTACTGCTGAAAATGCACTTATACCATTAAATAAATTCCTTGAAATAACAGTTGTTATTATGCCCACAATCAATGCTACACCAAGAGAAATCGGTACAGTTTTCTTATTGAGTTCATCTGCAGGGTAATATTTTTTAGAAAGCTCTAAAAATCTGCCTGGGAATTTTGTTTTTTGTGAAGCTAAAATAATAGGCTCATCAAGCAAAAGTCCCCTGCCAATTTCAAATGCAGTTTCTTTTCTTTCAATATGAGAAATTGAATGAAGCTCTTTTTCTGAAACAACGTTAAAATTCTTTTTCATACGTTTTGCTTCTAAAACACAAGCAAAATTATTAAGCACTAACGAAAAAACTGCTACCGCTGTGTAAAGCGAAAGTCTGTTTTCAAAAGGAAGTGAAGCAAAAAAGAAAAAGAAATTCTGAATTAAAGTAACAAGCAAAGCTATTGCACAACCACTGTTTCTATTGAATTTAAAGCCTTTTATTGATTGTAAGCCATCAATAAAAACATCCTTTGAAATTGCACAAGCGACTATTGTAATTATTGCATTAAGTAAAATTACAGGAAATTCATTTTTGTGCACAAGAGAGTTTGGTGCATAAACTACACTTGCAATTACTGAAAGTGCCACAAGTGCCATAAAGCAAATAAATGATACGAGAGTTGCAAACGTTGCATTTTTCTCTTGCTTTTTAAGATAAAACTGAACCTTGAATTTATCATTCACGCTTCTGTATTCATCTAAACCAAATTTTGAATTCGGCGTTTCTTCAAAAGTCTCTTCAGGCTCTGTACTTACAACAAATTCTGCTGCCTTTTTACGCCTTTTCTTAATTAACTCTCTTTCAATTTCTTCCTCGTCAACAGTCTGGATTTCAGATGTATTGAAGCCCTCAAAAGAAAGCTGCATATCCTCTTCTTCAATAAGCTCAGTTTCTGGTGAGCTACCATCAGTAACCGCCAAAGAACGAAGACCTATTGTCTTTTCGTTACGGATTTCTTTTGTTGACTCTTCTTTTTTCTGTTCTTCTCTTAATAAATCTTCTGAAACAAGTAACGGCACAGGCTCTAACTCTTTTGTGCTTTTAAAGTTACTTGCTTTTTTCACAAAACCGCCACGTTCATAAGGCTGTTCACCTGCAGGAATAAATTTATGCTCTGCAGTCTTTTCTAAATTGTGCATAGGTTTATTTAAAAACCTGTCACGATATTTATCGCTTTCAAGAGCAGTAAATGCTCTTGTGGCACCATCAACCGAAGATTTTTCAACCTTGGTTGTTTTAATTTTATGCTCTATTTCTTCGTTATAGGTAGGTCTCGGGTCAATAGCTTCAGGCTTATTTATAGTCTTTGAAATCGGCTCAGGCTGAAACTCCTTTTCTGAAGTCATACCACTATCCTGTAACAATTCGTCGATTTCTTCAAAAGTCCACTTTCTTGGGCTTTTACCAGTATAATATTCGTCGTACAAAGCTATTCACCTACCTTTCTAATAAACATTTTAATCTCTCTGACGAGAAACTTCATACATTAAAATACCAGCCGCAACAGAAGCGTTAAGGGAATTGATTTTTCCCTTCATTGGCATAGAAAGAGTTACGTCACATTTTTCTTTAACTAATCTACCAACGCCATTACCTTCTGAACCTATTACAAGAGCAATAGCACCTTTTAAATTACTCTTATAGAAAGGCTCGCCGTCCATATCTGCACAGTAAACCCATACACCACGTTTTTTGAGTTCATCAATAGTCTGTGGAATATTTGTAACTCTTGCAACGTGCATAAATTCAACTGCACCAGCACTTGTTTTTGCAACTGTAAAGCTTAAAGAAGCGCTTCTTCTTTTTGGAATAATTACCCCGTGAGCACCTGCTGCTTCTGCAGTACGGATAATTGCACCTAAATTATGTGGGTCCTCAATTTCGTCACAGATAATAATAAATGGTGCTTCCCCACGTTCTTCTGCAGTTGCAAAAATATCTTCAACAGAAGAATATTCTTTAACTGCCCCAAAAGCCGCAATACCCTGATGATTATTGTGACCACAAACGAAATCTAATTTTTTAGGGTCAACCTCTTTAATTACAATACCAGCTTTTTTAGCATCAGCTACTATTTTAGGAATAGAGCCACTTCTATCACCACGGGCAACCATTACGCTATCAAGAGGTCTGCCACTTTTTATTGCTTCGGCAACTGAATTTCTGCCGAATATAACGTCTTTTTCATTTTCTCTTTCGTTATTCTGAGAAACATCGTTTTTTATCATTTTTTATAATCCTTAAATCTTATTTATTATTAGGAATAAGCTTTTCTTTACCACCCATATATGGTCTTAATGCAACTGGAATATTAACTGTGCCATCTTCATTAAGATTGTTTTCAAGGAATGCGATTAACATTCTTGGTGGAGCAACAACTGTGTTATTGAGTGTATGTGGGAAGTATTTTCCTTCTTTACCATTTACACGGATTTTAAGTCTTCTTGCCTGTGCATCTGAAAGATTTGAGCAAGAACCTACTTCAAAGTATTTCTGCTGACGTGGGCTCCAAGCTTCAACGTCAATTGATTTAACCTTTAAGTCTGCAAGGTCACCTGAACAGCATTCAAGAGTTCTTACAGGAATATCGAGTGAACGGAAAAGGTCAACTGTGTTTTTCCAGAGATTCTCAAACCACATTGGACTTTCTTCTGGCTTACAAACAACAACCATTTCTTGCTTTCCAAACTGGTGAATTCTGTAAACGCCACGTTCTTCAATACCGTGAGCACCTTTTTCTTTTCTGAAGCAAGGTGAGTAGCTTGTAAGTGTCTGTGGAAGCTTTTCTTCCGGAACAATCTGGTCAATGAATTTACCAATCATAGAGTGTTCACTTGTACCAATAAGATAAAGGTCTTCACCTTCGATTTTATACATCATAGCTTCCATTTCAGCAAAGCTCATAACACCTGTTACAACGTCACTTCTTATCATAAATGGTGGAATGTAATATGTGAAGCCTCTGTCAATCATAAAGTCTCTTGCATATGAAATAACTGCAGAGTGAAGTCTTGCAATATCGCCACAAAGATAATAGAAGCCGTTACCAGCAACACGACCAGCACTGTCTAAATCGATACCATCAAAGCTTTCCATAATTTCTCTGTGATAAGGAATTTCAAAATCAGGCACAAGTGGCTCGCCGAATTTTTCAAGCTCAACGTTTTCACTGTCATCTTTACCAACAGGAACGCTATCGTCAATAATATTAGGAATAACCATCATAATATCATTAACTTTTTTAGAAAGCTCTGCTTCTTTAGCTTCTAACTCAGCTAATTTTTGTGCAGCTTCAGAAACTTGTTTTTTCATTTCTTCTGCTTCTTCTTTTTTGCCCTGACCCATAAGAGCACCAATCATTTTGCTGTTTTTGTTTCTTAATGCTCTTAAATCGTCAGCTTCGCCTTTTACTGCTCTGCTCTCCTTATCAAGCTCAATAACTTCATCTACTAAAGGAAGCTTTTTATCCTGAAATTTCTTTTTAATATTTTCTTTTACTACGTCTGGATTTTCTCTTAAAAATTTAATATCTATCATTTTTATTACCCTCTCAAGTATTATTCGTTATCAAAAATTTTAATTAACTTCTTTAAATCTTCATCATCAAAGAATTCAATTTCAATAGCACCCTTTTTAGTTGACTTAGTAACTCTTACCTTTCTCTGTAAAACGTCACTCAAAGCAAGTTCAACTTCATCATAATAAGGATTTCTCTTTTTTGTCTTTTTACCCGTAGGCTCCACTTTTATTTGCTTTCTTGCAAGTCTTTCAGTTTCTCTTACTGAAATATCTTCTTTTATAACAAGCTTTGCAAGTTCAATTTTTGCTTTATCATCTTCTAAAGTAAGTAATGCTCTTGCGTGACCTGCTGAAAGTTCTTTTTTAGAAACCAAAGTAATAATTTCTTCTGGTAATGTTAAAAGTCTTAAAGCATTTGCTATTGCAGGACGTGAAGCACCAACAAGATTTGAAATTTCTTCTTGTGTGTAGTCAAACTTTTCGGCTAATTCTTTATAACCCAACGCTTCTTCAATAGGGTCTAAATCTTCACGCTGCAAGTTTTCAACAAGAGCAATCTCAGCAACCTGAGCATCTGTTAACTCTTTTATAACAACAGGAACCTCTGTAAGACCTGCCATACGTGACGCTCTCCAACGTCTTTCACCAGCAACTAACTGATAGCTACCATCTGGCATCGGACGAACTACAAGTGGCTGAAGCACACCGTGAAGCTCAATGCTGTGAGAAAGCTCTGCTAAAGCTTCTTCATCAAAATTCTTTCTTGGTTGATTTTTATTAGGCTCAATTTCAGAAAGCTTTAATTTAACTGCGCTTGAAGAACCAAGCTCTTCTGTAGCATTATCTATAAAAAGCTCACTAAGACCTTTACCTAAGCCTGTTTTCTTTGCCATTTTCCGTCACACCTTATTTCTGCATTTTCAAAAATTCTTCTGCTAAATTATTGTAGCTTTCAGCACCCTTTGAGCCACGGTCATAATAAAGAACTGGCTCACCGAAAGATGGTGCTTCTGAAAGACGAACATTTCTTGGAATAACTGTTGCATAAACTTTTTTAGGGAAGAAGTTTTTAACTTCATCTACTACCTGCTGAGTGAGATTGAGTCTGCCGTCATACATTGTAAGCAAAACGCCCTCAAGCTCTAAGTATTCGTTATAAAGTCTTTTAATTGTTCTTACAGTAGCCATAAGCTGTGAAAGACCTTCAAGAGCATAGTATTCACATTGAATAGGAACAATAAAAGTATCTGACGCTGTAAGAGCGTTAAGAGTAATAAGACCTAAAGATGGTGGGCAATCGAAGAAAACGAAATCGTAATTCTCCTGAATAGGAGCAATCGCCTTTTTAAGTAATGACTCTCTGCCTTCGAGTGCTGCCATTTCAAGCTCAGCACCAGCTAAATTCATATTTGACGGAATAACGTCAACGCCCTGATATTTAGTCTGAATAACAGCATTTTTCGCTTCAGCTGAATTTATTAAAAGCTCATAAGAGGTAGCTGTAAGACCTTTACGCTGAATGCCATAACCACTTGTTGTATTACCCTGCGGGTCAATATCTATAAGCAAAACCTTTTTACCCATAGCACCTAAAGCGGCAACTAAGTTTACGGCACTTGTTGTCTTACCAACGCCACCCTTCTGATTAACAATAGAAATTATTTTAGCCATTTCAAATCTCCTTCAATAAAAGATATAAACACGGAGTTTCCCATATTATATAATTAAAATATATTATAACATAAGAACGATAAAAATGGAATAGAATAAAACAAAAAATTCGATGTTTTTTGCAAATTTTTTCACAAATTTTGTGGTGTTTTTTTTAGACATTTTTACATTCAAAATCAACAAAACTCTTGACAACAAATATCCATATATGTATAATAACCTTTGCAATTAAATATTGTGCTGATATAGCTCAGGTGGTAGAGTGCATCCTTGGTAAGGATGAGGTCACCGGTTCAAATCCGGTTATCAGCTCCAAAACAAAATCCCCGTTCATATAATGTGAACGGGGTTGCTTCATGTTATTCTATTATTCACTAAAAATCAACAATAATAATTGTGGCATTACTGTTATTCAAGAATTTTTGAAACTTTTAACAACTTTAAATCTAACATTAAGTACGATGCTAAAACACTATCGATAAATCCAGCGAATGTAAATATAGCACCTAAACCAACAAATGCCCAAAAAACTGGTTCTATATAAAGCCTATCTTCCCTAAAGAAACTTATTATAACTTCAACAAATTTTGAACATAAAGCTTTTATTTCAAATGGTAAATCCTTTTTCACAAAATACACTGGTGTTAAAACTAATATATGCAAAAGGCTCTTTAATGGATACCCTATTATGTAACCCAACACTGCACCAACACTCAAAGAAACAAATTCAGCTTTACAAACCTTACCACCAAACAAATGATAGCTCTTAAACATTGCCAAGCCTGTAAAAATTGCAATTACCACAAGAAGCATTAAAATCAAAAATATATCTACGTATTCATCTATTTTTGGTGCAATCACAAGGGTTATAAACCAAAAAATAATTCCACCTAATATTGCGCACAACAAAGCTCCTATTGTACCACGAATCACATTATTCTTTTCTTTTATTGTTTCTTTTATCTCTTCAACTTTATCTATTAGTTTTTGTGCACAATCGCTATGCACTTTATGCACAAAACCATTTTTAATTACAAGTTTAGTTTCTTTATCGTTAATATCTTCTGAACACTCAGCACATATCTGGGTACCACTTACTCCATTTTCTTTCAACAAAGGTATAAAAGCATTCAAAAACTTCTTTAGTTTCGGCAAAACAGTTAAACGCTCAAAGAAAAACAATTGTATCCCTTGAGTTGTTATTTCATATTTTTCTATATGAAATTTTTTCGAATATTTTGTTTCTTCAAAAAACTTCAAAACATTTTTATTATCATTAATTTTACATGAAATTGAGAGAACTTTTATACCATACCCTTCGGCAATACAAAGCATATAACCATCATATTCCCCATAAACAAAGGTTTTTGAAATAGTCATCCCTTTTTCTTTTGCGAATTTTTTTAGGTCAGGCATTACAAACAACATAAAAAACTCCCCTTTTCTTTTATTTTACCACAATAAACAATTCATTACAATAAAAAACAACCTGTCAATTTACTTAAAAATCGACAGGTTGTTTTATATATTTCAAACAATCATTCAAGCACTTCTGTTCTGAGTGCAGCTTCTTTATTTTCTTTAGATGCTTTTCTTAAAGCGCCATAAGCACCACCAAGAGCAAAAATTATACCAATAATTAAATCTGCTATAGTTGCTCTTAAAAATTCAGAATCTTCGAGGTAATACATATAGATAAAAGGAACATCCAACAAAGCATAGCCCTCAGAAGCATATGTAACATAAATTGCTGCAAAATCGCCTAAAACCTGACCGAATACAGCACCAAAAACAGTTGCAATCAAAATAATAGCAACCTTCGCTTTGCATACTTTACCACCCAATTTCTCGTAACCCTTTGTTGCCAAGAAACCTATAAGTGCACCTACAATAGCTGCGAAGTAACCTATATAATAGACAATTGCCCACACAACACCACCAAGAACAGAACCTAAAAACGCACCCAAAATACCTTTACCTAAATGCTTTTCTTCTGTTTCGTGCTTTGCCTGTTCAATGTCTGCTCGTTCATTTAAAGAGCTTGTACAACCCTTATGAACTCTATGAGCAATTCCGTTAATAAGAACAATGTTGCTATCAGCTTCACTTTCTATTGTGTTGCCGCAAGCAGTACAGAAGCCATCACCAATAACACCATTTTCCTTTAAAACCTCTGGGAAAGCTTTAATAAACCCTTTCATTTTCTTTTCTGTGTTAAAGGTGTTCTGGAATTCAGCAGTTACACTTTCACGTAAAACTCTGAATTTCATTACATGGTGCTCTTTAATAAATTCTTTGTCACTGAGAACTGCTGAAATTTTATTAGCACTCTCATCAGTAAAAGCACCTGAAAAAGAAATTGTTGAAGTTTCATAGCCACCTTTAAGTGTTGCCATATAGCCACCCACATTGCCATAAGCTATATTTTTCGAAATCTTCATTCCATTTTCATTTGCAATGTTTTTTATAAATTTTTGCATTATCTTTCTCTCCTCAAACAAATTTTATATTATCGAATATACAATATTTTCTCATTATCTGTATACACTATTCACATAGTAACATTTTAAAGCGTAATTGTCAAGATGTAGTTACTATTATAAAATAACAATGGTGATATAAATGGAAGAATTAAGAAGCGTTGTGAATATAAACACTTATGGAAATATATCAATTCATTTAAAAGAAATTATAGAAGAAAAAAACATTACCCGTTACCGCCTTGCAAAATTAGCCGACACGCGTTTTGAAGTGGTTGAAAAATGGTGTTCTGGCACAGTAGAGAGAATTGATACTGACGTACTTGCAAGATTTTGTTATATTTTAAATTGCGAAGTTGATGACATTATAAAATTCAATAAATAAAAGCCGTTCTGATTAACAGAACGGTTTTCTTCTTTTTTCTCAAAATCATTGACCATTTATTAATTTAACAGTATAATAATTAACAAAGCATAATTTCTTTTTCAAGGGGTGTAAAAAATGAACTTAGAACAAGCGAAGAGAAAAGTTTATAACATTATAGGTAAAGCAATCAACAGTATTGCACAAAATGAAGCTGGTAACACAAGTGATATTCCTAAAACTGTTACAGATGGCGCACCAGAGCTTATATGTAAAGCAGGAATTGAAGGCTCTGTGCTTTTAAGAAATGATGACGTTTTACCATTTAAAAAGACAGATAAAATTTCTGTTTTCGGCAGATGCCAGTACGACTGGTTTTACGTTGGCTATGGTTCAGGTGGCGATGTTATAAAACCATATACAGTAAATCTTATTGAAGGACTCGAGAACTTAAATGCAAATCTCAATGAACCTTTAAAAGAAAAATATAAAGCGTGGTGTCTTAAAAATCCACCAGGCCACGGCTTCTGGGGGCATTGGCCACACTATTATAACGAAATGCCAATTACTGAAGATGAAATAAAAGAAAGTGCAAAAGATTCTGAATGTGCCGTTGTTATAATTGGCCGCTCCGCTGGTGAGGACAGAGAAAACTACTTAAAAGAAGGTAGTTATTTACTCACAGAGGATGAAAAAAATCTCATTTTGAACGTAACAAAGCATTTTAAAAAGACTGCTATTTTACTCAACACTGGTAATGTTATAAGTCTTTATGATATCAATTTAATTGATAGTGACCTTGCAATTCTTATGTGCTGGCAAGGCGGTATGGAAAGTGGTAATTCTGTTGCAAAAATGCTTTTAGGTGAAGAGTCACCAAGCGGTAAATTAACCGACACTATTACCTATAATTATGAGGACTACCCTTGCAGTGAAAATTTCGGCTACAAGGATTACACAAACTATGTAGAAGATATTTATGTTGGTTACAGATATTTTGAAACCTTTAATAAAGAAAAGGTTTTATATCCATTCGGTTTTGGTCTTACCTACACCAGTTTCAAACAAGAATTTGTAAGCGCTGAATTAAATGACGACGAAGTTACTTTACAAGTTAAAGTTACAAACACAGGTAGTTTTAAATGTAAAGATATTGTTGAAGTTTACGTTAATGCACCACAAGGTAAATTAGGTAAAGCAGAAAAAGTTCTTGTTGGTTTTAATAAAACAAAAGAATTAGCACCAGATGAAAGCGAAACCGTTACAATTACATTCCCACTTTACTTCTGCGCTTCATACGATGACAGTGGAAAAACTGGAAACAAATCCTGTTATGTATTAGAAGATGGTATTTACAATATTTTTGTAGGAGATAATGTTCGTGACGCTGTAAATGTCTGGAACTTTACAGTTGAAGAACTTAGAATTATCAACACTTTAAGCGAGGTTTGTGCTCCTAAAAATAAATTCCAGAGAATGATTGTTGCCACAAATGAGAGTGGAGAATTAATCCCTGAATTTGAAAACGCTCCACTCGCGACAACAAATTTACGAGATATCATACTAAAAAAACTGCCTAAAGAAATCGAGTATACAGGCGACAAAGGTATTAAGTTAACAGATGTAAAATCAGGCAAAAATACTCTTGATGAATTCATCGCTCAACTTAATACAACTGAGTTAGAAGCACTTTCACACGGCCATTACACAATGGATAGTCCTTTGGGTAACAAAGGTAATGCAGGCGCATTCGGTGGAATAACACAGAGTCTCAGAGCAAAAAAAGTACCAGCGGTTGTTACAACAGACGGACCATCTGGTATAAGAATCCGCTCTTGCTGTTCACTTCTTCCTAATGGCACTGCTTTAGCTTGTAGCTGGAACACAGATTTAGTTACAGAGCTTTACACTCTTATAGGTAACGAAATGAAAGAAAAAGGCTCTGACGTTCTTTTAGCCCCTGGTATGAACATTCACAGAAGTATGCTCTGTGGCAGAAACTTTGAGTATTTTTCAGAAGACCCAGTTATAACTGGTAAAATTGCAAGCGCCGTAGTTAAGGGTGTTCAGAGTGCTGATGTTTCAGCATGTCCTAAGCATTTTGCTTGTAACAATCAGGAAACAAACAGAACCTATAATGACTCCCGTGTTTCTGAAAGAGCTTTGAGAGAGATTTATTTAAAAGGCTTTGAAATCTGTATAAAAGAAGCTAAGCCACTTAACATAATGACTTCTTACAATAAAATAAATGGTGTATGGGGTCACTATCATTATGAGCTCTGCACTACAATTTTAAGAAACGAATGGGGTTACACCGGCAACGTTATGACAGACTGGTGGATGAGAAGTGCAAACTCTCACGAATTCCCACAGTTAAGAGATAATGCTTACAGAGTGAGAGCTGGTGTAGACGTTTTAATGCCTGGTGGTAAACGAAGTGGCAGAAAGAAACCAGACGGCACACTTCTTGAAACATATAAAAAAGAGAATGGCATTACTCTCGGAGAAATGCAACAAGTTGCAAGAAATGTATTAAACTTGTGTTTAAAACTTGATAAATAAAAATAAAAACCCGATAACTCAAAGTTATCGGGTTTTTGTTATTTTTATCGTTTAATTATAATTTATAGCAACCATCAAAAGCATCATTGCTGCAGAGAAAATAAATTCACCTAAGAACAATTTCCAACTCCATCTGAGCCATTTGCCGTAAGATACACCAACCAAACCAATTGCAATAATCATAATACCGCTTGTTGGGTATAAAAGGTTTGTAAAGCCATCTGCAAGGCAGAAGGTTGTTACAATTGATTGTCGTGTAATGCCAACTAAATCTGAAAGTGGTGCTACGAGTGGCATAATCAAAAATGCCTTTGCAGTACCGCTACCAATGAAAAATTCAAGGAATGCAATAAGTAAAAATAAAAGTATTATTGCCGCATAAGGTGGCACACCCTGAATTAAATTATAAACGTAATAAAGGATTGTGTGCATAATTTTTGCTTCGCCTAAAATATAAGAAATAGCAACAACAAAAATAACAACTGGAATTACAGGTGCAATAGTTTTAGCACCACTTAAAAAGCTTTTTAAGAGTGGTTTACCCTTAAGACCAGTAAAGTAACCAGCTAAAATACCACCAACAGTAAAAAGTATTGCCATTGCAGGAAGTGAAAGCCCACCGCCCAAATCTAAAGCAAAGTCAATAATAATTGCAACGATATCAATAACCATACAAATAAGGAATGCTTTTGCACCCTTTTTAGTATCTTTGTTACTGAGTACAGCTTCAATATCTTCAATTTTATATTTTTCTTTTAACGCTTTGTCAGATTCATAAACTAACGATTTTTTAGGATTTTTCTCGATTTTTTTCGCATAGAAGAAGAGAAATGCAAAAAGAATAAGATAAACACCAAGAAATACTACCAATCTTAAAGGAAGTCCGGAAAAAACATCCAAACCAGCAAGCTTTTGAACAGTTGCAACGTTAAACGGATTAAACGTTGCAGCAGTAAAGCCCCACGCAATGGAAACAAGACTAAGACCTAAGCCGACGAGTGAATCCCACCCAAGAGCAAGTGACACAGCAACTGCAATAGGCACTAAGGTAACAGATTCTTCTAAAACACCCGCCACAGAGCTTAACGCCATACAAGCAAAAATTATAATTCCCATAAGAGTGTATTTTTTCTTACTGAATTTTTTAATGAGTGTAGCCATTAAAAATTTCATAACACCACATTTATCAAGAATTAAAAATGCACCGCCAATTAAAACAACCATTACAATGATTAAAATACCTGTTCCTGCATAACTACTTGTAAAGCAAAGTATTGGTGCTAAGAAAATCTTCCATATAGGCATTTTATAATCATTCAGTTCTTTATATGTACCGTCAACAATCTGCTCGTAACCATTTTCAACAATAACATCATACTCACCACGTGGCAACACCTGTGTAAGAACACCGACGAATGCCATTATTATGACGAGTGCAGAAATTATAGCAATAACCGTCTTTTTATCAAGTGAAATACCGAGTTCTTTACTCTCAGTACTACTTACCTTTTCATTACTCATTTTATTTTAAATTCCTTTCAAGATGAACCAGGAAGTCCTGAATATTTGTAACCAAACCTTTAACAGAAAGTGAACCTCTGTCGTGTAATTTATTAACCGCAAATTCAGAAATATCCACTGAATAAATAAATACAGGTCTTACTTCGCCATCAACCACACAGTAAGATGGTGTCATATTGCCAGTTGCAATAGTATGAAGCTGAGTAGCAAGTGCAATAACTGTTGTAGCCTTTCTTGTGTGCTCGCGCATTTTATCCTGTGACTCGTAAACGCTGTGAACAACCTCAGGAAGTGGACCATCATCACGGATAGAACCCGCTAAAACAAATGGAACGTCATTTTTCACAAGAGCACTCATAATGCCATCTTCAATGTTATTTTCAGTGATAAAATTCTTAATAGATCCCGCTTTTCTTACAAGGTTAATTGTGTGAAGATGGTTATAATGACCATCCTTCATAAGCTTTTTGGTGTAAATATCCTGACCAAGACCTGTGTGGAAAACAGATGCTTCAAGGTCGTGAGTAGCAAGTGCATTACCAGCAAAAAGGGCATGACAATATCCCCTTTTAATGAGGTTTGCCATAGCATTACGGCTATCGTTATCAAATGCACAAGCAGGGCCTAACACCCACACAATGTGACCATTATCTTTGTCATTCTTAAGAATATCGTAAAGAATATCATATTCACGTGAAAACGAAGTTTCTCTTGACTGGCCAGTTCTGAATGCAAATGTTAAATTATGCTCTTCCTCTTCACTTTCTTCTACGAAACAATCTGCATTAACAAAAACACCAGTAGTGCCGTCGTCACATCTGCCAACAACGACCTCGTCGCCCTCTTGCACTCTTCTTGGTTCTGTAACAACAGGCTCGCCGTTTTTTATAACAATAACAGAATCCATACGGCTTTCTTTTATCATTTTCCATTCGCCGTTAATTTTAAAGTATTCGGGGTAAATTGTTGTTGCATAAAAATTAATAGGCAAATAATTTTTACCAGCCTTTTCAGTTTTTACATCCGGAGCAGAAATAAAAGGCTCTTTTGTAAAATCCGGCTCTATGTACTTTGGAAATTTCATTTTTTCACACCTTTAAAAATAAAATTCAAATAATCTTTGGTATTATAACACATTATTCTGACATATACAATACTTTTATAATTGACAAATAGCCTTTCCGCACATATAATATCAATTGTATTAAAATCCAGAGCGAGGTAGTTATGAGAGTAAAAAAGAAAAAGCACGGCGCCGAGAGAATGGCAGCCTGTGGCGATATTGTTATCACAGATTTAAAAGTAGCAGAAAAAAATCCTAAAAATCTTTTTTCTGATAATAAAGAAGTTAGAATTGAAATCGGTTGTGGTAAAGGTGACTTTATCGTTGGTACTGCTATGCAAAACCCAGATATTAATTTTCTTGCTATTGAAAAAGTCCACGACGTTTTAGTTATGGCGGCAGAAAAAATTAAAAACTCAGGTCTTACAAACGTTAAAGTTTGCTGTTGTGATGCAAAGGAATTAACAGAATATTTTGACGAAAAATCAATTGACAGAATTTATCTTAACTTTTCTGACCCCTGGCCAAAATCACGTCACGAAAAAAGAAGACTCACCCATCGTAGCTTTTTAGAGATTTATAAAACAATTTTAAAAGATGATGGCGAAATTCATTTTAAAACTGATAACCGTGGCCTTTTTGATTTTTCTGTTGAAGAATTCAAAGAATGTAATTGGAAGCTCGATAAATTAACCTATGATTTACATAACTCTGAATATATGGAAAACAACGTTATGACAGAATACGAAAGAAGATTTTCTGGTCTTGGTTTTTCAATAAACAGAGTCGAAGCAAAAAAACCAGAATAACAAAAAAACGAGATACTTTAAAAGTATCTCGTTTTTTTGTTACAAACCTGCTTTTCTGCAATTTGCAAGATGGTCACTATAATTCGTAGCATAATAAGTGTTACCAGCATTATCGTGACAGAAATAATAGTAGCCTGTTTCTTCGGGGTAAAGTGCTGCATTTATTGCAAACATACCAGGGTTACAAACAGGGCCTTGTGGTAATGAATAACACGTGTAGGTGTCATAAATTTCTTTATAAGAGTCCGTGTTTTCTTCACCAACGTACGATGCAATATCATCTTCTACATAAAAATACGTTGAATCCATCTGTAATTTTATTCCATCCTCGAGTCTGTTGTAAATAATACCAGCAATAGTTGCTGCATCATTCTCGAATGCACCCTCTGCCTGAATAATAGATGCAATTATTATAATTTCATCCATAGTGTAACCGAGTTCGGTAGCTCTCTGTCTCATTTCATCGGTAATTTTAACATCTGTATTACTTAAAAATCTGCTTATTACACTTTCAGGTGATTCATCTAAAAAGAAATCGTAAGTATCAG
>JAZNCY010000116.1:0-5439 GCA_045587825.1 Acutalibacteraceae bacterium | reverse complement strand
AATTGTCTTCCTAAGACCGCTTGGCCTCCGACTTTCCCAACCAGCCTTTCTTGGAACCATACAGCCTTTCATTGTACGGTAACGTGGAATCATATCTTTAATAACACGTGTTAAAACGTGACCGATATGTGGCTTACCATTTGCTGTTGGTGGGCCATCATAGAAAACATAAGGTGTTCCGTTCTTTCTGTCTTCAATACTTTTTTCAAAGATTTTTTGGTCACGCCAGAATTTTTCAATTTGTTTTTCTTGTTCAACAAAATTCACATTTGGTGAAATTGGGTCGTACATTCTGCTACCTCCATAAAATATATTCGTGGGAAAATAAAAAACTTGCCCTGTAATAACAGGACAAGTGTACCTTGCAACCACCTTTATTACTACGTACTGACATACGCCACTCTTATAACGGTGAGTTTCCGTAAAGACTTACTACAATTTCGGTCTTTCAGCTCAGAAGTGATTTTCAGTTTATTAAAATCTGCCAGGCTTACACCGCCCCCGACTCGCTTTGAGATTTATTAAAAAACCTACTGTCTTCGTCAATGCCTTTCATACATCGGTTATAATACCATAATAAATAAATATTTGCAAGTGTTTTATTTTAATTAAATTCAAAAAATTGATATATTGGTAACCAATGGTCAATTTTTTCTTATTTTTCAAATTTTTAAAACTTCTTCTTTACATATTGACTAAAATTGGTTATAATATGTATTTGGTAAAATATGTTTCTGAAAGGAATTTTTTATATGCTTCAATTTGAAGAATTAAACTTAGAATTATCATCTTACGAAGACAAGCTTACTGACTTAGCAGAAGCTTTAGGTCTTAAGGCTATGGCTGAAGAAGTAAAAGAGTTAGAAGAACAAAGTGCTCAGGATGGTTTCTGGGATGACGTTCAGAATTCACAGAAAATTGTTCAGAGAACTGCTACATTAAAAAACAAAATCAAGGCTTATGATGACCTTAAAGCTGTTTTTGATGACACGTTAACATTAATTGAATTAGCAAATGAAGAAGAGGACGAATCACTTTTCGATGAATGTCGCTCAAGTGTTGATTCATTTATTTCACAGCTTGATGCTATGACACTTTCAACTCTTCTTACTGGCGAATATGACTCTAACAACGCTATTCTTACATTCCACGCTGGTGCCGGTGGTACTGAAGCTCAGGACTGGGCACAGATGCTTTTCAGAATGTATAACCGTTGGGGTGAAAGACACGGCTTCAAGGTTTCTACACTCGACTACCTTGATGGTGATGAAGCTGGTCTTAAATCTGCTGTTATTCTTATCGAGGGCGAAAATGCTTACGGCTATATGAAGAGTGAAAGTGGTATTCACCGTCTTGTTCGTGTTTCTCCTTTTGATGCTTCCGGCAGACGTCACACTTCTTTTGCATCATTAGAAGTTATGCCTGAAATTGATGACACAATTGAAGTTGATATTGCTCCAGAAGATATTAAAATGGACGTTTATCGTTCATCTGGTGCAGGTGGTCAGAAGGTTAATAAAACTTCTTCTGCTGTTCGTCTTACTCACATTCCTACTGGTATTGTGTGCTCTTGTCAGGTTGAAAGAAGCCAACACCAGAACAGAGAAGTTGCTATGCGTATGCTTAAATCTAAGCTTATTGAAATCAAAGAAAGAGAGCACCTCGACAAAATCAGTGATATCAAAGGTGTTCAGAAAGAAATTGCCTGGGGTAGCCAGATTCGTTCTTACGTATTTATGCCTTACACTCTTGCAAAAGACCACAGAACAAACTTTGAAAATGGTAATATAAACGCTGTTATGGATGGCGATATCGACGGTTTCATTAACGCTTATTTAAAATTACAGGCTAACAAAGAAGGCTAATTTTCAAATGGATATAAGACAAGAATCTTTAAAAAAGCACTACGAGTGGAATGGCAAAATTGAAGTAGTTACTCGTTGCCCTATTGAAACAAGAGAAGATATGTCTTTAGCCTACACCCCTGGTGTTGCTGAAGCTTGTCTTGAAATTGAGAAAAACGTTAACAAGTCTTTCGAGCTTACAAGACGAAATAATCTTGTTGCAGTTATAACAGACGGCACTGCAGTTTTAGGTCTTGGTGATATTGGTCCAGAGGCTGGTATGCCTGTTATGGAGGGTAAATGTGCACTTTTCAAAGCTTTTGCTGACGTTGATGCATTCCCGCTCTGCATAAAATCTAAAGACCCCGACGAAATTGTTAAAACTATTTCTTTAATTTCAGGTAGCTTTGGTGGAATTAATTTAGAAGATATTTCTGCACCAAGATGCTTTGAAATCGAAAAGAAATTAAAAGAATGCACAGATATTCCAATCTTCCACGATGACCAGCACGGCACTGCCGTTGTAGTTTTAGCGGCACTTCTCAATGCCTTAAAGGTTGTAAAAAAAGATATAAGAACAGCAAAAATTGTTCTTAATGGTTTAGGTGCTGCAGGTACGGCTATTGCAAAAATGCTTATAACCGCAGGAGCCGAGAATATGCTTCTTCTCGACAGAAACGGCATTGTAGATGAAAACAACGCTGATTTAGGTGAAGAGCGACAAACACTCGCAAGAATTACTAATAAAGAAAAACTTAAAGGTGACCTTTCTGTTGCAATTAAAAATGCAGATGTTTTCATTGGTGTTTCTGCACCTGATGTGTTAAGCGAAGAAATGGTTAAAGCTATGAATAGTGATTCCATTGTTTTCGCTATGGCTAACCCGACACCAGAAATAATGCCAGACAAAGCAAAAAATGCAGGTGCAAGAATTGTTGGTACTGGTCGTTCAGATTTCCCGAATCAAATTAACAATGTTCTCGTTTTCCCTGGTATTTTCCGTGGGGCACTCGATGCAAACGCTACTGAAATTACAGAAAATATGAAGCTTGCCGCTGCAAAAGCATTAGCTGAACATATTAAAGAAAACGAATTAAACGAAGAAAATATAATTCCATCTGCACTTGATAAATCAATAGCTTTTGAAGTTGCAAAGGCAGTAAAGAGACAGGCAGAACTTGATGGAATAGTCAGAAACTAATTCGGAATGCGTAATTCGTAATTCGGAATTGTAGGGTCTGAGACGCTATTTTAATATTATAAAAACCACTACATTCTTTCATCCAGAATTTAATCTGATGAAAGAATGTAGTTTGTTTTAACTAATACCTATTTCCTAACTCCTATTTCCTAATTCCTATTTCCTAATTCCTATTTCCTATTTCCTAATTCCTATTTTCCCCAAATCTCTTGTATATTCCCAAAAATTATGTATAATAGTGTAGTTAAAAAAATTAAGGATTGGTAATAAAATGGCAGAAAAAAGAAGCACTTTTTCAGGCAAATTAGGTTTTGTTCTTGCTACTGCTGGTTCAGCTGTCGGACTCGGCAATATATGGCGTTTCCCATATCTCGCTGCAAAATATGGTGGCGGTATATTTTTACTTGTTTATCTTGTTTTAGCACTAACTTTCGGTTTTGCTTTAATGTGTGCAGAAATTGCAATAGGCAGAAAAACAGGTGTAAGTGCTATTGAAGCCTTTGGAAAACTCAATAAAAAGTTTAAATTTGTTGGTTTACTTTGCTCAATAGTTCCTATTATAATTCTCCCCTATTATTCAGTTATTGGCGGTTGGATTATTAAATATTGCACAGTTTTTATAACTGGTAATATTTCTTCAGCCGCAACTGACGGATTTTTCGATTCGTTTATTTCAGCACCATTTGAACCAGTTGTTTGGTTTGCAATTTACATAGGCTTAACTGCTTTAGTAGTTCTTCTTGGTGTTGAAAAAGGCATTGAAAAAGTAAGTAAAATTATGATGCCTGTACTTGTTGTACTCACAATTTTCATTGCAGGCTACTCAATGTTTATGCCGGGTGCTTTAGCAGGCGTTAAGTTTTACCTTATGCCAGATTTTTCAAAATTCTCAGCAACAACAGTTCTCGCTGCTATGGGTCAGCTTTTCTACTCAATGTCACTTGCAATGGGTATTATGATTACTTATGGCTCATATATGAAAAAAGACGTTAGTCTTGAAGGCTCTGTTAAACAAATCGAGCTTTTTGACACAGGTATTGCCTTCTTAGCTGGACTTATGATTATCCCTGCTGTTTTCTCATTCTCTAATGGTGATGAGAGTGCTTTAGGCAAAGGCCCAGGGCTTATGTTTGTTACTTTACCAAAAGTATTTGAAAGTATGGCTGGTGGCACAATAATCGGCACATTGTTCTTTGTGTTAGTTTTATTCGCTGCCCTTACCTCTTCAATATCTCTTATGGAAACAGTTGTTTCTATTGTAAAAGATAAAACAGGTCTTTCAAGAAACAAGACTTTAGTTATAGTTTTAGTAGGTTCAATAATTTTAGGTGCGCTTTCTGCACTTGGTTATGGAACACTCGCAGATATTAAAATTATAGGTATGGCATTCCTTGATTTCTTCGACTTCATAAGCAACAGCGTTTTAATGCCAATAGTTGCATTCCTTACTTGTATTTTTGTTGGTTACATTGTAAAACCAGATATATTTGTTGAAGAAATTGAGCTTACAGGTAAATTCAAAAGAAAAAAGCTTTTCTTAATTGTTATAAAATACTTTGCACCTATTTGCATCGTTTTAATTCTCATTTCATCAGTACTTGATGCACTTGGAATTGTAAAAATTTAGTTTAACAAACTAAATTTTTACAAAATGCAGAATTCAGAATGCAAAATGCAGAATTGTGGGTCTGCGACGCTATTTTAATATTATAAAAACAACTACATTCTTTCATTTTTAGATTTACAATAATCTTTAAATGATAGAATGTAGTTTTATATTACTAATATCTAACACCTTATTCCTAGTTCCTAATTCCTAGTTCCTAATTCCTAATTCCTAATTCCTAATCCTCAACTCAAAATATAGAGTAATGCTAAAATCAGCATCTCATCCGCCTTTTCTTCTGTCAACAAAAGAACGAGTGATAAAATCAACGCTTTGTCACTATCCATATTCAAGTCGCCCAATATATTTTTCAACATATCATTCTGTGGCTTTAGTGGTGGGTAATCTTCTTTTTCTTCTATTTCTTTTACATATTCACGCTTTTTCGGTTCACTTTTTTTCTCCTCAAAATATGAAGACGTTGAAGCAAAATTCTTTAATTCATCTAAATAATCATCAGGCATTTTAACCCTTTTTACATTCTGTGAATTTTGTGGCGTTTGCATTTCTCTCGGCCACGATTTTTCTTCGTTCATTTCTTCTACTGCTGTTTTAGCCCTTTTCTGCATTTCATTTACACGCTTAATTGCATCATTCTGCATTTTCATAATATCATTATAAGAATACTCAGCCATATTACATTATCCCTTTTTCTTTTAATAATGGTATTATTGAGAGAAGCTTTACAAATTTCATTGCTTCATCTGCTTTTTTTCTTCGCTCATCTG
>JAZNCY010000115.1:0-4375 GCA_045587825.1 Acutalibacteraceae bacterium | reverse complement strand
CGGACGGTTTCCTTTTCGGCAATCAGCACAAAGCGTAAATTGCGAAATTACAAGTGCAGAACCGCCTATATCGTTTATTGAAAGGTTCATTTTTTCGTTTTCATCCTCGAAAATACGCATTTTCGAGATTTTTGAAGCTAGAATATCAGCTTCTGCTTCAGTATCGTTTTCTACAACACCTAAAAGTATATTCAATCCCTTTTCGATTTCACCGACAGTTTTGCCGTCAACCAAAACAGAGGAATGAAGAACTCTTTGAATAACAGCTCTCATATTTTCTCCTTACATACCTGTTCTTTCAACACTCAGAACACCGTCTACCTTATCGACTTTTGCAATAACACTTTTAAGGTGTTCAATGCTGTTTACGGTGATTGTGAGTGTTATGGCAGTTCTGCCGTCTTTGTAGGAACGTGTGCTGATATCGTGAATCATAACTCGCATATTTGCAAATTGTACCGTAATGTCTGCGACCATACCTACTCTGTTGAAGCAGGTGATGAGAAGTGTTGATTTAAATTCATCACGGACAACCTTGTCCCAGTACGCATTCAGCCAGCGGTCAGGCTCAGGACTTTGAGAAATGTTTACGGGAACATTGGAGCAGTCACGCTTATGAATAGAAACACCGTGACCTCTTGTAATGAAACCTATAATTTCATCACCTGGAATTGGCGCACAACAGCGTGAAAGTTTTATGAGACAATTATCAATACCCTCAACAATAACGCCCTCACCTTTTGCTCTTTTTACAGGCTTACTTTCTTCAACAACCTTAATCTGCTCAGGTTGTTTTTGTGAAGCTAATCTATGATATTCTTCTCTGATATAAGGAAGAAGCCTTGAAATAGGAATACCACCATAACCAATAGCCGCAAAGAAATCTTCTTCAGTATTACAATGCTGTCTTTCTTTAAGCTTTGTAATAATTGTTGCCATTTCTTCATCAGTAAAATGCAATTTATTTCTTCTTATTTCTCTTTCTAACTGCAACTTACCTTCAGCGATATTTTCTTCTCTACGTTCTTTTTTGAACCAAGCACGAATTTTAGTTTTTGCACCACTTGTTTTAACAATAGCGAGCCAGTCACGGCTTGGTCCTTTACCTGGTTGTGACGAGGTGAGAACCTCAACAATCTCACCCGTTTTAACCTGATAATCAATAGGAACTATTTTACCATTAACCTTAGCACCCACCATTTTAGCACCAATAGCCGAGTGAATGGCGTAAGCAAAGTCAATAACCGTAGCACCAGACGGAAGATTTATAACGTCACCTTTAGGGGTGAAAACAAATACCTCTTCTGGAACTAAATCACTTTTTATTGTTCTTACAATATCTTTAACGTCATCTGCTTCTTTTTGAGCATCAAGAAGCTGACGAATCCACGCAAGTCTTTCTTCAAACTTAGCAGTACCATTAAGACCTAATTTATATTTCCAGTGAGCAGCAATACCAAACTCTGCAGTTTTGTGCATATCCCACGTTCTTATCTGCACTTCAAAAGGAATAGCAGCTCTTCCGATAACTGTAGTATGAAGCGACTGGTACATATTAGGCTTCGGTGTAGAAATATAATCTTTAAATCTGCCTGGAATTGGTGTAAACATATCGTGAATAATACCAAGACAGTCATAACACTGAATAGTATTATCAACAATAATTCTCACAGCATACACATCATAAATTTCATTGAATTCTTTGTTTTGCATATACATTTTTCTGTATATACCGTGAACAGACTTGATTCTGCCTTCAATAGTAACGTCAGGAACTACTTCTGCTACTCTGTCGTGAATCTGTTTTTTAATAGTTTCAAGAAACTCTTTATAAGACCTACCCTGACTTGAAAGGTTATCTTCAATCTCTTTATAGCCTATTGGGTCAAGGTAGCTTATAGCCCTATCCTCAAGCTCTTCTTTCATTGCTCTGATACCTAATCTGTGAGCAATAGGAGCATAGATTTCGAGTGTTTCAAGGGCCTTGTCACGTCGCTTTTGTGGTGCAACGAAATTTAGCGTTCTTATATTATGAAGTCTGTCGGCAAGTTTTACGATTATTATTCTTATATCCTGCGACATTGCAAGAAGCATTTTTCTTACGTTTTCTGCTTGTTGCTCTTCCTTATCTTTGATATCTAAAGGCACTTTACCGAGTTTTGTAAGACCATCTACAAGATGAGTAATTTCTTCACCAAAAATCTCGTCAAGTTCTTCTAAAGTCAATTCAGTATCTTCAACTGTATCGTGTAACAAAGCCGCAACTACGGATGCACAATCCATGCCGTAATCAAGAACAATTTTCGCAACGGATACAGGGTGGATTATATAAGGGTCGCCAGATGAACGCTTTTGTTCTTTATGTTTTTCATTAGCTACTTCGAACGCTTTGTCAAGCATTAAAAGTTCATCTTCTTTAAACTGGCTGCTTGCCTGTTCTCTTAAATCTTCATACATAATTTTTACTGATGTACTATCCTCCACGCCTGTTTCCTCCTTTCGTAAACAAATATAAATCAATTATAATAAACTTTTGTAAATACTGGACTCGGTAAGTTCTACCTTTTTTGACTCTGTAGGCAATAAATATTTGCCGTTTTCGTAATTTATAACACCAAGCTCTATAAACATATCAAGGGCAATTTTCAAAGCAGAAAGTTTTTCTTCTTTAAAGCCTAATCTATAACACAAAATTTCTTCACCCGAAGAAAAGCCGTTATTTGCTCTTAAATATTTATAAACAGCACCGCAGAATTCACGGTCCGGTAAAAGCTTTTGTTTCTGCTCAGGTAACAACGTATCGCCCCGACGGAAGCTCTCATAAAGCGCAAGACTCTTCTGAACCTCATCGTCATCTACTTCACTTAATTTTATATCTTTTACCTGTATGCTTACCTTAACTTCACCCATATATTCATTAGAAGTAAGTCTTACAGCCAAATCTACAATATCAGAAGTAGCAAACGGAAAATCTTCTGGTGCTACTGAGAAAAGCATAACTGGTAAGCTTACGCCATTTTTATTAACTGTAAGTCTTATATGCTTATTGCTACCAACCGGCTGAATACCCGTAATTTTCATATTAAAGAGACCAAAAAGTGGTTGCGGATTTTCTGCACCAAACGGCTCTAAAATATTTAAAACAGAAAGCATCTCAAGATTTATAGATGCAGGGTTTAATTTGCAATCTAATTTTAAAACAGGAAGAATATCTTCGAGTGTTTCTGCATATTCATTGATTCTCTTTCTGAATTCGTCTATTCTATCACTCTCTACTGTCAACCCAGCGGCTAATTTATGACCACCATATTGCACTAAAATATCTTTACAAAAACTGAGTGCATCATAAAGCGAGAAGCCATCAATACTTCTGCCACTTCCCTTTGCCACGTCGCCTGATTTTGAAATAACAATACACGGCTTACCATATTTTTCACAAAGACGTGAAGCAACAATACCAATTACGCCCTGATGCCAGTTTTCGCCATCAACCACAATTACCTTAGAGAATTTTATTTCAGGATGGCTTTCAATATATTTTTCTGCAAATTCTGTAATTCCGCTTTCAGTTGATTGCCTCTCTGAATTTGCTTCTGAAATTTCTGATGCTAAAAGTGAAGCTTCTTCACTATCATCTGTAAGCAAAAGCTTTATAGCTCTTTCGGCTGAGCCCATACGCCCGGCAGCATTAATTCTTGGTGCAATTCTGAATGCTGCATTCATAGAAGTCATATTTTTAGTAGCACCCGACTCATCAATTAATGCCTTTAAGCCTTTTCTTAACGTGCCATTTATAAGTGCTTCATTTAAAACTGCAAGACCAGCCCTTACCAATATACGATTTTCACCTTTTAATGCTACAATATCTGCAATAGTACCTATTGCTAAAATATCGCCGTACGCTTCTAATAAATCATAAACGTCTTGGGAAGCTAAAGCAGAGACCAATTTGAACGCTACACCAACACCAGCCCACTCACGAAAATCCATTTCGCAATCTTTTCTGTGTGGGTCAACTACTGCTACAGCATCTGGCAAAACATCGCCAGCCTGATGGTGGTCGGTTACAACTACGTCAATCTTTAGCTCTTTCGCTTTTTCTATTTCTTCTATAGCAGAAATACCATTATCAACTGTGATAATAAGCTTTGTACCGCGCTCTTTTAAAGCTTCTATTGCAGAAATATTCATTCCATACCCTTCGCCCGCTCTGTCTGGTATGTAATAATCTACATTAGCACCAGCGCCAGAAAGATATGAGTAAAGTAATGCCGTTGATGTAACACCGTCAGCATCATAGTCACCGAAAATCGTGATTTTTTCACCTTCGTCTATAGCAGACTTAATCCTTTCACAAGCCTTTTCCATATCAGGA
>JAZNCY010000114.1:0-5976 GCA_045587825.1 Acutalibacteraceae bacterium | reverse complement strand
TAGGCTTTTTAAATGTTGGTAATTCTTCTAAAACTTTTCTCATAAGTTCACAACATTCAACTATTTTCTTTGCAAATACTTTAAAAGATTCTGGAATCACTTCAACTTCATCTACATAAAGTCTTTGAAGAACTTCTTCAATTGTATCTGCTACTTCGTCTATATTAGCACTTATTTCTGCAATATCTTCTCTGTCGAGTGGTGTAACAAATGCTTTTGCGAGAGCTGCAGACATTTCGTGATGAACTTCGTCTGCTTTATGCTCAAATCCGTGCATTTTTACAATCATATCTTTGAGCTTATTTACATCATAGTTATTAAAGCATTCTTCTAAATACTTTGCCGCCTCAACACAACATTCAGTTGCACTTAAAAAGTTATTAAAATAAAATTTATCTGCTTTACTGGCCATAATTCAACATCCTTTCATTTTAAATCTTATATCAGAATATTGACATAAAGATTTTTGTCATTATAAATCCTATAAGTCCACAACCCGGGAATGTTAAAATCCAGGTTACTGCCATTTCTTTTACTACTGAGAAGTTAATAGCAGAAATTCTTCTTACTGCACCAACACCCATAATTGCAGTTGTTTTTGCGTGGGTTGTTGACACTGGTATACCGAATACCGAACTTATTAAAAGTGATACCGATGCGGCAAGGTCAGCTGAAAAACCTTGATATTTTTCGAGTTTTACCATATCCATACCAACAGATTTAATAATCTTTTTACCGCCTATTGAAGTACCTACGCCCATTACTATTGAACAAACTGCCATTAACCAGATTGGCATTTCAACACTCACGTTATCAGCACTCTGACCATTAATAAGTAAAATACTAAGGAGTATAACACCCATAAATTTTTGCCCATCCTGAGCGCCGTGCATAAAGCTCATTGCTGCCGCACCGCCTATCTGAGCAAAACGGAAAAATGTTTCTGTTTTATTCCTCTGAATATTTCTGAAAATAACAACTACAATTTTACAAATAACAAAGCCTAACAAGAAACCTAAAATTACAGAAATAACAAGTCCGTAAATTACCTTAACCCATTCTGCACCATTAACGCCCGAAAGCCCACCGTGGAGTGCAATAGCACCACCTGTAAGACCTGCTATTAAAGCGTGGCTTTCACTTGTAGGAATACCGAATACCCAAGCTAATATTGCCCAGAGAACAATAGCAAAAAGTGCCGCACTTAAAGCTACTATTGCCTCGTGCGAATTCGTGCCGAAATCGACCATTTTTGTAATAGTCTGGGCAACTGTCGCATTAACAAGGCTCATTATGAACACGCCTAAAAAGTTAAAGACCGCCGCCATTAAAATTGCAAGTCTTGGTGAGAGACAACGTGTAACAACACAAGTTGCAATAGCATTAGGAGCATCCGTCCAACCGTTAACTAAAATAACGCCTAAAGTGAGCACAACCGCCATTAAAAGAAGCGGATTTGACATCATCTGCTCCCAGAAATATGAGAAAGATAAATCCATAGGCTAAACCTCCTATAAAATATATAATCTTAATACAAATTAAGAATTCTTAAATTACCTTTTTATTTTATCAAATTTTTTATAGTTCAACAACCCTTTTTGCACAGAAAAAATAAATTTTAACAAATTATAAATGTTTCTTTTTACCACTTGCCACACTTTAAATAGTTATGTATAATATAAACAAAAATATTAAAAACAAGGTGAAAATTATGGCTGAATTTGTTAAGCTAAAGACTTCTAATCTTGAAAAAATTCGTGAAATGGATGAAAGATTAGTTTCATACAATGTCGAAATGACCGAAGTTACAGGTGGTACTTTCTGGAAAGCATACACAGATGCACAGGTTGATGGTACTGAAGAATTCCCTGTAATTACTGACTGGCACGATATGGGCAATTTGCAACAATGGTATGATCCTATTGACCTTTATAACCCTCGCCTTCGTAAAATGGCTAAAGAGCTCGGCACTGCCTGGGTACGTGTTTCTGGTACATGGGCTAATAAAACATATTATGACTTTGACGGTCACTGCGGTGGTAAAGTTCCTGAAGGCTTCCAGAATCTTTTAACAAAAGAACAATGGATTGGCGTTCTTGAATTTGTTAAGGCTATTGACGGTAAATTATTACTTTCTATGGCTAACTGCCCTGGTATTCACGAAGCAAGCGAGCCATATCCATTAGAGCAGGCTGAGCTCATTTTCTCTTTCTCAAAAGAATACGGCGTGCCGATTGATGCCGCTGAATTTACCAACGAGCCAAATATGATTGAAATCAGTGGTCTTCCAAAAGGCTACACAGCAGATGACCACGCCCGTGACCACGATATTTTCGGTGCTTGGCTTAAAGAGAATTATCCTGAATGTCTTTTTGTAGGTCCTTGTACCGTAGGTGATATCAACCTCTTTGATGCAGGTATGGATAAAGCAGGTGGCGGGATTGCTTCTGCAGTTAAAATTGTTACAACTGAAGAGCTTTTAGGCGACCAAAAGGTTAAAATGGATGTTTTCAGTTATCACTATTATAATGGTGTTTCTGAGCGCGGTGCTGCAATGGGTGGTCACTGGCCTGAAGCAGCTTGCCTTACAGAGCAATATTTAGCAGTAGCTGCAAACTGTGCCCGTCAATATACTGCTCGCCGTGACAGATATGTTCCAGGCGGTCAGATGTGGGTTACAGAGTCAGGTGACGCTGGTTGCGGTGGTAACACCTGGGCACCAACTTATTTAGATGTTCCAAGAACTCTCAACGAGCTTGGTGAATTTTCTACTGTTACTGATGGTATTATATTCCACAACACTCTTGCATCTTCTGCTTATGGCTTCTTAGAGCACGGCACATTCGAGCCAAGACCAAACTACTTTGCAGTTCTTCTCTGGAACAGACTTATGGGTAAAGAGGTTTATGCAACAGGTGAAGAAATCCGCGAGGGTGCTCACGTTTATGCACATTCAAGAAAAGACGGAAAAGACGGCTTAGTTTATCTCGTAATTAACAACTCAAGAACTGACACAACTGATGTTGAATTACCAAAAGAAGCTGTCGCTTACATTCTCGAAGGTCAGGGCAAGCTCCGTTCAAGAGTTATGACACTTAATGGCAAACCATTGACTTTAGGTGAAAATGACACACTTCCTGAGCTTAAAGGTGAAACAGTTTCAGGTAAAGTAACATTAAATCCTGGTAGCTGTGCATTCTTTGTATTATAATTATTGAACCAAATATAAAAACTCACATTGGAAAATTCCAATGTGAGTTTTATTTTTATCTTACGCATTTGTGTTCAATTGTTTTGGTTTTATAATAACTACCAGTTTTCTTGTAAATTGCTTTTACTGAATAAATATAATCGGTTCCATTAACACAGGTTGTATCTAAAAACGATGTGCTTGTTGTATAATCTAAAGCGGTAAAGCTTTTTTCACCTTTAACCTTTCTATATACCCTGTATCTTTCAGCACCAGCCACTGAAGAGAATGAAATCTGAACACCGCCAGCTACATTTGAAGCTGAAATATATGAAGGATTTTCAAGATAAACTATGCTTACACCTTTTTTAACATAAGCGCCTTTTTTTGAACCATCGTAGGCTTTTACTATATATGAATATTTTACACCTGATGTTACATCGGTATCAACAAACGCGTTTTTGCTACCGCCCTTTACCTTGCCGATTCTTACATATTGGTTTTCTGTATTTTTACGATAGATTATGTAGCCATCTGCCCCAGGAACAGTTGTCCATTTTATTTTTACGCCTTCACGATTATAAATTGATGGTTTTGGAGCACCTATTGAGTAGATTTCTTCACCACCATAGTACTGACTGAGAACATTATTATCCACAGCTCTTACGGTATAATAATATTTTGTTGCATTTTTTGCGTTTTTATCTGTTATTGAAGGCTTACTTGTCTGACCTACATATTCCCAACTGCCGTCAGTTGTTTTACGATAAGCTCTGTAGCTATCTGCACCTGAAATAGCATTCCACTTTATAACTATTCCGTTACCACCATTTTTAAGAAAATTGATTTTTGGTGCTACTACATTAGTTCTCTCGCCATATAACTTTTCACCTTCATCAAAGTGAATTGAATACAGAGTCCAGTTATCCTGACCACAATGATAATATGTATAAGTCTGTTTTTTACCGTTGTGTGCCTTGTTATGAGCATAATCCTGAGCATAACCCCAGATGTTAGCACCATTACAAATAACTACGTGCTCAAAACTTCTGCAAGCGTTGCAAAAATAAAAAACCAAATCACCCTTAGCAAGCTTGCCCTCATTGTCAGACATTTTTATTGAACCCTTGTTTCCACGGGTTAATGTAAGTTTATAAGAAGTACCGTAAGTACCATTAAGCTCTCTATATAAATCAGTACATTTTGGTTTGTAAACATTTATGCCACCAGCCTGAATACATTTAGAGGCAAAATCGGCACAAAGACCTACACCGTTGTTCCAGTTTCTTTCAGCATAGCTAAGAGCCAATGCAGGATTATATGAAAATTTAACATCTGCAGCAGCAGATACACCTACACTTAAAACAGAAAATGAACTTATGATTGAAAGTAACGCCAAAATTACAGATATGAATTTTTTAGTCATATTTTCTCTCCATTCAAATAGTTACAATTTTGTAACCAATACACAGAGATAATACTACATATACAAAAATTTGTCAAGTTTTTTTATATTTTGACGAAAAATAGCTGTTAGCTATTAGTTATTAGCACTTGGCTAACGACTAACAGCTAACAGCTAATAGCTAACAACTAATAACTGGTGTCTTAAGAATACCTGTTCTCTTGAAAATGTATTCATAAGACCATCTGTTACCTTTACCTCTCCAAGAATCAGGACCTTGCCAGCGTTCCATTTTATCTGAAAGATGGACAGAGCCGAAGGAGTTAAATCTGTTTGTGTAAAGTTTAAGAGAAAGAATATGCTCGCCATTTTCTGCAGCTATTTCCGCTTTATATGGTGGGTAAATAATTTTACCGAATTCCTTTTTATCAAGTGAAGCTGTTATAAGCGCTCCACGATAGAATGATGTACAAACTTCAAGGTGATTATTTTTAACTGTAACAGGGATTTTATAAGTAATGCTACCACCAAAGAATGGTAAGCCCTGATTTACAATATCACCAAAGTAAAGCTTTTCAGGTAAAGGAATAATGGTTGCATCTCTACCCATTACTCTTACGCCGAATTCACCTAAAAGATACATTGATTCTAAGTTAGCAGATTCACCGAATGGATAAGTAACAAGTAAAATATTAGTACCCTTTACAATATCAGGAAGCTTAACCTTTAATATTGATATATCAACAAAATTGTCAACAACTTCGTTTTTAACAGGATTGCCATTAAAGATTATTTCTGCTTTATCTGCATCCTCGAGAGCTAAATATGCACCACTGTAATCTATTTCACTCTCGAATGTATATTTAAGAGTAACCTTTGTAATTGGTGCTTTTTCACCATATACCCAAGGCTGAACAACTGCACCGCCACGCTCTCTTAAGTTAAGTCTTGCTCTTAAAATATTATCGAGTCTTAAAATTTCTTCTTTTTTGCTGAAATCCTCGTCGCCTTCTAATTTATATTCTGCCATATCAAGAAGAAGTGCATTTTCTTCAGAAAGAGTGTAATCAACATAATAAGGTACCTCGCACTCTTCTGCTTTTACTTCTGTATTTTTTGTTACGCTTTCTTTTTTGCCATCCTCTAATTTATAAAGGAATGAGTCATAACCGTAAATATGTTCATTTATAACTGTTTTACCATTTACATATGTAACATCTGCAGGGTATTCAACACCATTTTGTGTATCAAAAACTGTTACTATATATTCACCTTCGACAGTAATTTTTACATCTCTGCCTCTGTCAGTATCTTTATTGTGTGGTTCTTTCGAATGTGCAACAAAGAGCCATTTGCAAGTATTATCCTGACGAAGCTGATA
>JAZNCY010000113.1:0-3641 GCA_045587825.1 Acutalibacteraceae bacterium | reverse complement strand
TTCTTTCGTTATATTCTTTTTGTGCTCTTTTTTCTTCACGACGCTCTTCTCTCAATTCCTTTTTAGTAGGAACTGGAGCAGGCGGTGTATCTGTAAGCTTCATAAAGTCGATTTTCGCCATTTGTGTTCGTGGAAGCTTATCCATAATTGTAATTGTTGATGGTTGAGCAAATTTCTCGAGTGTTTTTTTGCAATACTCCTTGAGATTCTTTGTAACTTCATCGTGGTTAGAATCTGGATTTGTAAGAGACACAAAAAGTCTTATAACAGGCTTTGCATCAATATAACCTTGAACTGCACACGCTTCACTGATATAGTCAAGCTTTAAAATCTCATTTTCAATGTCATTAGGGTAAACATTGTAGCCCGAGATAATAATCATTCTCTTTTTTCTACCAGTAAAGAAAATATAGCCATCTTCATCCATATAACCAAGGTCACCAGAAAGAACCCATTTATTACCCTTACGGTCAAAATGGAAGCAATCGTCACTTTTATCGAGATAGCAATTCATTACAGTGTCACCACTGACAACGATTTCACCAATAGTATTTGGTGGCAATCTCTTATGACGGTCATCCCAGATTTCAACACGAAGCTCTGCAAGTGGGCGACCAATTGAGTTTTCTTTATAAGCACCAGCAACGTTAGCTGTACACACAGAAGAAACCTCTGTAAGACCATAGCCCCTTAAAAGCTTACCTTTACTGCCCCACTTCTGAAGAACTGAGTTGAACTCATTAAGGAAGCTTTCGGCTACCATATCGCCACCAGCCCAAAGCAAACGAAGATTTTTAAGGTGTTCACCCTCGAACTTAGATGCCTCATACATCTTTTTGAACATATTAGGCACACCAACAATATAGGTAACGTTATATTTTTTCATATATTTATTGGCTTTTTCAGGTGAGAATTGTGGCATACCGATAACTGTAAAACCTGCACACATACTGAAATGAACTACAACACCCAAGCCAAAAGCGTGGAAAAGTGGTAAAACTGCAAGTGAAAATTCTTCACCAGGTCTGTGTGGTGAATCAAGAAAGCTAAGTTTAAATGCAAGTGCATTTAAGTTATTCGATGAAAGGCAAATAGTTTTACTTTTACCAGTTGTGCCACCACCGTGAAGATAAACAGCAGTTTCTTCACCATTATTTTGCACTGCTTTTGTGATAAAGCTCAAATGAACAACTGTGTTATAAGAAATCTTTTTCTGATTTGTAATTTCAGTTTTCACCTTGATTTTTTCAAATGCTTTAAACACAGGCTTTGCTACTGTGCCAACATAGTCAGAAGTGCTACAAATAATTGTAATACCATCGAATTTATCTAAAACCTCTTTACAAGGTCCCATAATCATATCATAAACAAAAATCGCTTTTGATTTTGTTGTTTCTAAAATTTCTTCTAAAATATTTGGTGTCATTAAAGGGTGAACGATATTTGCAATAGCGCCAATTTTATTCACTGCATAAAATGCTGCAAAGCATTGTGGAATATTCGGGAGGAATATTGTAACAACGTCGCCCCTCTTAATATTATTCTTATCAAGATAGCCTGCTATTGCATCGACATCCTTTAAGAATTTTTTATGACTAATCATATTACCATAATTTTCAATTACGTTATATGAACCAAAATCTTTAGTACATTCTTTGAAATAAAGATAACAGCTTTGATTATTTGGTCTTATCATCGCTTAATTCCTTTCATAAGTAATATATAATAATTTGAGAAATGCACAAATAAATTCATTTTATATTATACCATATAAAAAAACGTATTTCAACAAGAAAATAAAAGAAAGAGTGTAGCATAACCCACACTCTTTCAAACGTTAAATTTTATTTTTTATATTGTGCTAAAATTTTAAGAAGATTTTCTTCTTCAATAGGTTTAGAGATATGGGCATTCATACCAGCCTCTTTAACCTTTTTGATATCATCCTGGAATGCATTTGCAGTTTGTGCAATAATTGGAATTGTGGTTGCTAACGGATGTGTAGAACTACGAATAGTCTGAGTTGCTTCGTAACCATTCATTACAGGCATCATAACATCCATTAAAATTAAATCGTAATCGCCTTCTTTTGAAGCAAGGAATTTATCAACAGCCTCTTTACCATTTTTAGCAACATCTGCACTTACACCAGCGTCTTCTAAAAGCATTAAAGCAACTTCTACATTAAGTTCGTTATCTTCAACAAGAAGAACCTTCATACCAGAAACATCTGCCGAGTTTTTGTTTACTTTTTCTTTCACAGCTTCGCAAACAACCTCTAAGTCAGTGAGCTTCAAGGTAAATGTAACAGTAAATGTACTGCCGAGACCTAATGTACTTTCTACTGATATTGTACCACCAAGCTTATCAACGTTATTCTTAACGATTGACATACCGAGACCTGTTCCAAGACGATATTTTCTATCATCACTATCATCAATTGAGAACGGCTCAAATATCTTTTCAATATAGTTTTTGTGCATACCGATACCAGTATCCTGAATTGTAAAAGCATAGGTTGCTTCATCGTTATTAAATGCAACTTCTTCTGCTTTAAAATAGATATAACCATTATCGGTATATTTCACAGCGTTACTTAAAATATTAAGAAGAATCTGACGAATGTGAAGTTTGTTACCTAAAACATTATCGTGCTGAATGTTGGAGAAATCAGTTTTAAATTCAACAGTTCCTTTTTCACTCAACTGACCTTTGATAATTGAACAACATGTGTCGAGCATACAGCTCATTGGGAATGGCTCGTCTTTTTCTTCATTTAAACCCGTTTCAAGTTTTGTAATATCTAAAATATCATTGATAAGACCTAAAAGGTGTTCTGCTGACATTCTGATTTTTTTATGGCAATCTTTTACTACTTCAGGCTCCCCGATATGCCTTTCAGCTTTACTTATCATACCGAGAATACCATTTATAGGAGTTCTTATATCATGTGACATATGTGACAAGAACTTTGTTTTTGCCATATTTGCATTATGTGCTTCATCTGCACTTGCTGCAAGAATCTTTGAATATTCACGCTCCTGTTTTAAAAGAAGCGTCTGATTTCTTGATTTATAAACATAAATTACAAGTGACAAAATAGCAAAGCTTATTATAAGCATAATAAATGAACCTGTATCAACAATAGCACTCGCAAAGTCAACAGTTTCAGCACTAACAAATTCTTCTGGCACAACCATAACCAAATCCCATTCATTGTGTCGCATAGGTTGAACTGTTATAAAGTATGTGCGCTCATCTTCTTTAACTCTTACAGAGGTAACTGAGCTTTTATCATTTTTTATATTTTCTTCAATAGCTTCTATATTATCACCATTTACGAGCTCAACATTAGGGTAAATAGTCATATAATCAAAACTGTTTATAAATTTATATTTTTCAGTTTCTACATATATATTGGTACCTTCAGCGCTACGGATAAAAATAGTGTTTTCTTCGCCATAGGCATCTGTATGGAAAATCTTTTTATAATAATTCATTTCCCAGAATACAACTGTATGCGTAATTACTCTGCCATCACCTAATGTTACAGGCATTTCATTTTTCATAATAAAGGTCATATATTCAGTATCAGAGCCTTCTACAGGCTTTAAAATGGCCAGTGCTTTTTCATCTATTTT
>JAZNCY010000112.1:0-8331 GCA_045587825.1 Acutalibacteraceae bacterium | reverse complement strand
AGAATCCCCAATCCTAAAGGATAAACAGTGGACATATTTAAAACAACACCCATATTTTCAACGTAAGCATTCATAAATAACATAAGAACTCTCGAAACTACAAATGCCAGAACAACAGAGCAAAGCCCCATTAAACTGTTCTGAATAATATAAAGAAGATTAATTTTCTTCATACTTATACCAATAAGTCTCATTAAAGAAATTTCTTTTGCAGAATGATACATATTGAGAAGGGTGATTATTGAAATAATCATAATATTCATTATAAGTATAACTGCACAAAGCACGAAAACTATATATTTTGTATCATCGGCATCATTTAAAATATCACGTACAACTGACATTGGTTCAATAGCTTGTAAGGTAAAAGTATCACCATCATCAGCTGTTATAATTTTACCGTCATACTGCTCTACAAGTTGCATTGCAAAACCAGGGTTTTTAGTATTAACCAAAACTGCACAAACTGTGCCGTGTGTATGATGATGTTCCTCTTCGCTATGCTCCTCGGTTTCTTCGTGGTTATGCATATCCCATAGAGTTTTTATTTGTGTAAAAACAACATTGTCGTAAGAAGAATAACTTTCACTCAAAATACCTACAACAGTAATTCCTTGTGTGTGAGTGTCTGCACTATTTACAGAATGGCTTGTATAAATAACATCACCAACCTGAAGCTCGTTATATTTTGCAATATTTGAACCTATAACCGCCTGCATAGCGCTGTCATTTTTAAACATCACACCACTGGCGAGAGTTTTGCTTTCAAGAAACTCTGCATTTGTACCAACAACGCCATAACCATTATAATTATCTGCCATAGCAAACGGCAAAACTTTAGTTACCCTTGAATCTTTTTGCAATTCGGTTACTACTGAATACGGAACAGTGCCTACTGGCGAATCAGAAAAATACATTGAATTCATTGCAAGTTGGGTGCTACTGCCAGCAGGTCCCACAATAACAGAATAGTAACCAGCGTTATTTGTTATTCCTTCACTAACTTGTGTAGCCACATTAAAAGCAAGTACACCTATACCTGCAGAAATAACAATAGAAAGAACAATTAAAACTATCTGTACTTTTTTTACTGTCATATTTTTGAGAGCGAACTTAAACATTTATATCACTCTCCTTTTCTGTTACTGTGTCACGCATTCCGCTTGTCACTTCATTCATATCAATAACAACGTCGAAATACTTACTCAATCTGTCATCGTGAGTAACAGCGATAAGAGTCTTACCATCTGAAACAGAAACAAGTTCTTTTATTACTTGCTCACCTATTGCAAAATTGAGATTACCTGTAGGCTCATCTGCCAATATAATCTCTGGTTTTTTTACAAGTGCTCTGGCAATAGCAACACGTTGTTTCTGACCACCAGAAAGATGCTTGATTTTGGAATTTTTCTTTTCAAAAATATCAAGTGTTTTTAACATTTCATCCATACCAGAAATGTCAACACCTTCAAGTTTTAAAATCTCGATATTATCAGCAACTGTCATATCATTAATCAGTTTAAAATCCTGAAATATATAACCGATATTCTCTATTCTGAATTTATCTTTTTCTTTCTGACTTGCTTTGGTCATATCTTTACCATCCACAATTACAGAACCGCTTGTTGCAGAAAGAATTCCGGCAATTATATTAAGTAAAGTTGATTTACCACACCCCGAAGCACCAAGAAGCATATAAGATTTGCCTGTTTCAAAGCACATATCTTTATATTCAATTTCAGTTTCATTCTGAAACTGCTTACATAAATTTCTAATTTCAATCATTATTGTATATACCTTTCATATTATTTTGATATATACAATCATCATTTGATTATTGTATATATCAGATGTAAAAATACATACAACAATCAATTAGTTAGTTTGACCTTTTGTTTTACTAAATTATTATATAAAACCCTCTCAAAGTTTGCCTTCAAACTAAGCGAAACACTCTTTAAATTCACCAAATTCAAAAAGACAAAGCCTAAAAATATCAAGGAAAATAACTCCTGATATTTATTCAACAACAAACAAATTACACAATCTGTATCATGACAAGCGTGAGAATTATCGACTAAACAATTTGCATCGTGACAAGTATGAATATGAAGCATAGGTGTAACAGCAACAACTGCAAGAATTGAAATTATGCAGAGTACAGAAAAAACTTTTTTAAACTTGAATTTCATAAATTTGTTACACCCACCTTTCTTAATTTAAAACTAAAAAACATTCTATCACTTTGAAATTGTTATGTCAATTATTAAGTGGTCAGTGAATCACTGACTCACTGACCACTTAAAATCAATATTTATCATCATATAAATCGAAGCTCTCTGCTGGCTCATATTCTTCAGCTGCTGTGTAGCCTAATGATTTTGAGGCTGATGTTTCAACATTTTTTAGCTTGAATGCACCAACAATTTGTTTAAGTGTCTGAGCCTGACCAGAAAGCTCTTCTGAAGCAGAAGCGCTTTCTTCTGATGTTGCAGAGTTAGTCTGTACAACTGCAGAAATCTGCTCAACACCACCCTTAAGCTGTGTTACAGCTGTTGCCTGCTCTTCTGAAGCAGTAGCAATTTCATCGATTTTAGCAGTTACAGAGTTAACTTTTTCAACAACTTCTAAAAGTGAAGAAGCAGTTTCGTCTGCAATCTTTGTACCATTTTCGATAGCTTTAATAGCACTTTCAATAAGAACTGTTGTGCTCTTTGCTGCCTCTGCAGATTTACCTGCAAGGTTTCTTACTTCGTCAGCAACAACCGCAAAGCCTTTACCAGCTGCACCTGCTCTTGCTGCTTCAACTGCAGCATTAAGTGCTAAGATGTTTGTCTGGAATGCAATATCGTCAATTGTCTTGATAATTTTACTGATTTCGTTAGATGTATTTGTAATATCGTTCATAGCAAGAACCATTTCTTGCATCTGAGCGTTACTATCGTTAATACCTGTAGAAGCTGTATTGGCTTGTTCAGTTGCTTCAACTGCATTTTTTGCAGTATTGTTAATATGCTCTGAAATTTCAACAATCGTAGCAGAAAGCTGTTCTACGCTACTTGCCTGTTGTGTTGCGCCCTGTGAAAGAGCCTGAGCACCACTTGCAACCTGATCTGAACCATTTGCAACCTGATCTGAACCCTGATAAATCTGATACATTGTATCTGTTAAATCAACAACGATTTTGTTGAGAGCATCAAGAAGTGGCTTGAAGTCACCTTTGTAAGCCTCTTCGTTTTGTGATTCAATATCAAAATTACCCTGAGCAATTTCACCCAACATATAGCTCTGGTCACTGATAATTGTATTGAAATCATCAACAATACCCTTTGTTGCATCAGCCAACACACGAGTTTCATCGTCATATTTTGTAACACTTAAAACCTCAGATGTTAAATCGCCCTGACCTAACTTGTTAAGTCTTTCGGCACAAGCTTTAACAGGCTTTGCAATATCTACAGCCAATTTATAACCCATAAGGTTTGAAGCAATTACTGCAAGAGTAATAAACGTCATTATAAAAATTATAATTGCGGTTGCCTGTCTTTCCATAGCAGCGTGACCTGCATCACCTGCTGCAACCTTTAATTCCATAATACCATTTAAAGCGGCATCAATTTTGTCGTACTCAACGTCAAGCTCGTCGATAAATCTGCCCTGAAGCTCTGCGATTACTTCTGGTGTAGCACCCTTTTCATCACGCTCTGCCATAATATCTGCTGCAATTTTACCATAAGCTTCAAAAGCAGTCACTGCTTGTTCATAAAGTGCTAATTCTTCTTCTGACTGTAAAGTACCTTTTACAAGTTCAAAATTAGCGTTAAAAGACTCCTGATACATAGAAAGCTGTGAGCGACAAAATGCACGGCGTTCTTCATCGTAATAAGAAACATAGTCGTGAATATACTCATCAACCAAGCAGAAATCCTGAATAGCTCTACCACAGTCACCCTGTGCAAAGCCATAGTTGGTAATAAGCTTTCCGTATTCGGAATTGCTTTTGCTCATAAAGAATGATGCTGCTATACCACCGATGATACAGAAAATACCTACAACGATAAACGAGAACACCACTCTGCCTTTAATAGACTGAATTTTTTTAGCCATTTTTCTTTTACCCCTATTTTTTCAAATTTTCGCTTCTTTGAAAAATAATACACACCCAATCTATGCTGGACTTCGCATAGACTCACGAATGTAATTATACAATTTTTAGGTTTTTTGGTCAATATTTTAGGTTATTTTTCCGATTGTGCAAAAAGACGAATTTCGTCACATTTTTTTGACATTTAATCTAAATGTAACTTTTTTTATTAAACAACATAGTATGAAAAAGATGGTAATCAAACAAAAAAGGAGTTTTTTGATGAATAACTTATCAAACGTATATAATGCAAATAATTTGCATTGGCAACCATCTTGCCCTAAAACAGCATTGCCAGTTGATACAACTGTTACTATGGCGTACGTTCCGTATCAGCTTGATATGAACGTTTATTGCCCGGAAGTTGCTTTACAGAATGGTACACTCTTCCCTGTTCTTGACAAGCCATTTTTTGGAGGTAGATGTAAATGAATGAAAGAAATAAATTGTTACAAAAGCTTTCAGCCGCACAATTCGCAGTGTGGGAGCTTCATTTGTACCTCGATACACACCCTTGCGACAAGAACGCCGTTGCTCTTTGCAAAAAGCACGAGGCAGAAGCAGATATGTTGCGCAAGGAATTTGTGGAAAAGTACGGCGCACTTAAAGCGGAGTGCTGCAACACTACAGAGTGGCTTAGTGACCCTTGGCCATGGGATTATACAGGAGGGAACTGCTGATTTATGTTCAGTTATGAGAAAAAGCTTCAATATCCAGTAAACATTAAGAACCCAAACCCAGCACTTGCAAAGGTTATTATCAGCCAATATGGCGGCCCCGATGGTGAACTCGGCGCATCATTACGTTACCTTTCACAAAGATTCTCAATGCCTTACCCTGAATTAAAAGGACTTCTCACAGACGTTGGCGTTGAGGAATTAGGCCATCTCGAAATGATTGGTGCGATTGTGTATCAGCTCACAAGAAATCTCACAATTGATGAGATTAAAAAGGCTGGTTTTGATGCATACTTTACAGACCACACAACTGGCGTTTACCCTACTGCTGCAAGTGGTGCGCCATACAGTGCATTCTCAATGCAGGTTAAGGGCGACGTTATTGCCGACCTTCACGAAGATTTAGCTGCAGAGCAAAAAGCAAGAGTCACCTATGACAATCTTTTAAGACTCATAGACGACCCTGATGTTCGTGACCCAATTAAGTTTTTACGTGAACGTGAGGTTGTACACTATCAGAGATTTGGCGAAGGCTTAAGAATCGCAACCGATAAATTAGATAGCAAAAACTTCTATGCATTCAATCCGAGCTTTGATAAACATTGTAATAAGAAATGATAAAAAGCACTCTCATTCTAAAAAATGAGAGTGCTTTTTGCTATTAAGACAACAACTATCTTTTAAAAAATTTGAATATACCTTTTCTTGGTGGCGGATAACCTGTAAAATCCGGATATAAATCTTTCTTTAATTCCATACAAGACTTATAACGATTTTCTCTGTCAAACTCAGTACATTTTTTAATCATGTAACTTAAATGCTGTGGTAATTGTGGATTAAGCTCACGTATATCTGGAAGTGATGTAGACATTGTCGGGTCAAAACCAGTCAACAATCTATGCATTGTAACGCCAATAGAATAAATATCTGAACGTGCATCAGTCTGACCTCTACCACCATACTGTTCAGGTGAGGCGTAACCCCTTGTGCCAAGGTTATTTTCATCTTTTTCAGCATTTTCGTCATACAAACGCATTATACCAAAATCAATAAGCGCTATTTTTCCGTCTGGTTTCAACAAAATATTATCAGGTTTTACGTCTCTGTAAATGTGCGCTGGATTACGAGAGTGCAAATAACCGATTACGTCACAAAGTTGCTCAATCCAATTAACAACCTCTTCTACGGGTTGTGGACCACTTATTCCCACTAAATCTTCAAGCGTCTCACCTTCAATATAATCTCTTATGATAAAGATATTATCTTCGTCCTCGATAATATCAGCAATCTTTGGAATAGCTGGATGCTCTAGTTTTTGCATCATGTAAGGTTCTGCAAGAATACCCTCTCTTACGACAGGGGTGTAATGTCTGTTCTTCTTGTCACACACCTTCATTGCCCAGAGCTTATTAATATAAATATTTTCAACAAGATATGTAGTATAAAATCCACCTCGACCAATCAGTTTCAGGACTTTATACTTCCCATCTATGGTTTTCCCAATATATTTATCGTCAGATTGCTCAACAACATCAGTTTGAGGTTTCGTCTTGTTTTGGACAAGAGGCAATAATACCTCCGTAATCAACTGCTTGCTAAGCAAGAAGCTGTTCTCACTAAAAGGATTGATAATTACCGGCTTGTCCATCTGAATAAGTTTAGGAAGATAATCCTGAGGATAGAATCTGATGATTGATGCGCTCGGCCCCTTATTCACTTCTTCATTCGAGGTAAACATCGGAACAAATTCAACACCATTTTCAGATGTTAATGTCAAAATGCGCATCTTAACATCCTCGGTAGGCTGCAGAGTATCGCCGACCTTCAGCTTTGTGGGATCCATAACACCCAGCATAGCTTCCAGATCTATTCCAACAGGAAAAAATAGCGGCGCATCTGACAATGCAGCGATAATAAGTTTTAACGATATCTCATCTTTATGATTAGATTTAGCAAAGGTTGCCATTCCGGCTTCTAGAAAAGTTAATGCCTTTGAATCTTGGTCTCCCGTAGGCTGTGCATTACGCTCACGCTTATCAAAAATGACCCTTTCGACCATTGCAAAATTAATCTCATCGTTAGTCGCAAGCTGATATTTCTTTCCTGGCTGAATTTTTGCACCATTTAACCATGTACCATTTGTAGAAAAATTATCGCGCAAAAACCATGTATTTTTTTCATAAAGAAATGTAGCTTGACGACGAGCAACAATAGGTTTTCCTTCTAATAAAAAATCAGAGTTTTTGTCACGACCAACTTCGACAACTGCCTTCTGAAATTGAATCGTCTTACCTGAACTTTCAATAGTCAAACGCAAAACATCTGAATAGAGAATGATAGTTTTATTAGGAGGCAACATTACATATTCACCATCGTTTTCCACCTCAATCATCTCTCCCCACGCACACTCTTGCTTAATTTCTCCGCATTTTTTGCATTTATAAAAATCATAACTCCCTGTTTGATCATATAATTCAAATTCATGTTCGCCATCCCTACATTCCATACATCTTGTACCTCCAGTATTTTCTTTTGCAACTTCGTATTTATGCTGATTATTTTCACAATCTGAAGAAGTCTCTGTCGCTACTGATCCGGACTGTGGTGTATCTGGCGTAAAATTTAAAAATCGTCTGCTAAACTCATAAACATTAGGACAATCTTTTTTAGATGGTTTGATTGCAAAAACTATTTGCTTGAAGTCAGAACAGTATTTTTCATTGCGAATAACCTCTTCAAAAGCCATTGCTACATAATTCGGAGGATTTTTAAAAGCCCCACAACCAAAAGCACCAAGAATAATAACATCTACAGAATTATCTCGTGCAGCTTCAAAAATATTTTTTATTCTGCACTTAAAAATCTGCAATAACGCTTCTGGATTCATATATCCACATTCTGCAAGATATGGTGCTGCACAAGTAATTACATCAACGTCAAACATCTCATTTTCCGGAAGCATTTCTGGAACTATACTATCATCTTTAAAAACTTTAACCGCTTTCGTATAAATTAATCTATCGGAATAGAAATTATTTCTCAGTTCACGATGATATTTATAATAATCACGGAATACATTTTCAGCACTTATACAAGCATAAAGTGTACTGCTTCTGCACAAACACTCCTCTTGTGCTATTGCGCCTCCAAGTACTCCTCCACCTGGATTCACGGGATTTGCAAAGTTTAATACACACACCTTACCAAGATGCAAATATTTCTTTGCAGAAGCAAATGTGGTACAGGCTTCAACAATAACAGAAGCTTGTTCTTTTCTGTGTGTTTTTTTAGAAACAAAGCCTTCCTTATAAATTTTATTTGACTTTATCGACTCAGAAACATCATTAAAGAATAATTCTTCGCTTTTTCTCAATGTATCTTTAAAAGATAACACTAATTCTTCATGCAATTATTACACCTCGTCTTAAATTCAAATCAAAAACCCGTAAACATAGAAATGGTTAGGGGTTTGCTTGGATAATTTGAAAAGTTCTTTATCTAAATATCAAC
>JAZNCY010000111.1:0-5703 GCA_045587825.1 Acutalibacteraceae bacterium | reverse complement strand
CTTGGCCTCCGACTTTGTAAATATCTGTTGAACAAATGAAATAATATTTGAAATAATCCAGTAAACACCAACACCAGTTGGGAACATAAATGTAAACATAAGAGACATCGCAGGTGACATAAATGTCATACAACCCATAGCTGGGTTTTTAGCCATTTCAGGATTTTGCTTTCTTTGTTTAAAATACATATAAACTGATGAAAGCAAAGCAGTAACACAAGAAAGAATTGGAATTAACCAATATGCACTTGGGTCTTTAGCATCTGGTGTAACTGAAAGGTCAAGACCTAAAAACTTAAACTTTTCAGCAAACTCTGCTAAATCTGCAAAATCCTCTGCACTTAAAACCTCTGAAAGCTTTCCTTCGTAAGCCTTGTAGTTTTTAAGCATAGCAATCTCATACATATTTGCACTTCTTGAATTTTTGCTACCTGTTTCAATAACTGAAGCCATAATTGTTTTCATAGCTTCCATTTTTTCTGAACCAAATCTCAGAACACTTGAAATTGGTGTATACATAACACCGTAAAGACCAATCATAACAAGCATCTGAATTGCCATAGGCATACAACCCATATTTGCTGCACCAAAACCTTCACGCTGATAAAGCGCCTGAATTTCTTGTTGTGCCTTTTGTTGGTTATTTGCATACTTTTGTCTGATTCTGTTTACTTTTGCATTAAGTCTTGTCTGCTTAGCTGAGTTTTTCTGTTGTTTTATTGTAACAGGTAAAAGTGCTAATTTTATAACGAGGGTCAACAATAAAATTGCTAACACATAGCTACCCGTCCACTCATAAATCAAACTAAGCGGCAAACTCAAAATTGGCGAAAAAAACGCTCTTATTGCATCATACATTGTGATGTAAGTCCTTTCGTTTTAATGTCTGCCTTCGTGCTCACACTTTTTCTCTTTTTTAGGCGGAACAGGGTCCACACCACCGGGAAAAAGAATGTTACATCGCATAAGGCGACAGATGGCAAGAATTAAACCTTTAAATATACCATGGATTTCAATAGCCTCTTTGGCGTATTGCGAACAAGTCGGGTAAAATCTGCATCTTGGTGGAAAAAGCGGAGAAATACGCCTTTGATAAAAGCTTATCATTTTAAGAAGACGTTCTTTCATCATTTTCTTCCTTTACATTATCTGCAATTATACCATTAGAAAGCATCATTTCGCGCATAACCTTTTCAATATAAGTGCTTTTCTGATACTTTGTTTTACTTCTTGCAACAAAAACAAAATCGTAACCACCCTCAACGTCTTTATGAACAGAACGGAAAGCCTCTTTTATAACACGTCTTGAACGATTACGCTCAACTGCATTACCAATCTTTTTGCCGGTGGTTATACCAATACGGCAAATTCCCGCGCGGTTCTTCATATAATACATAACCAACGCAGGATTCGTTACAGCCTTACCTCTATTATAAAGACGACGGAAGTCGCCATTCATTTTTAGTGTGACGAAGTCTAACACTTGTTCTCTCCAAATACCAGGTTAATTCTAAAACTTAAACTTAATAAGTGAGTTGTTTTCTGCCTTTTCTTCTACGACGAGCAAGCACCTTGCGGCCGTTTCTGTCTGCCATTCTTTTACGGAAGCCGTGTTCCATTTTTCTGTGTCTTTTCTTAGGCTGATAAGTTCTTTTCATTTTTATTTACTCCTATCTATTATTCAGGTAAATTATTTAAGTAGTGTAAGAAGTGGGTAAAATAACAACCTGTTTTACAAATTTATACGTCTGTTTTCGTAAGTACAGACAATCGCACATTGCATTATATAAAAATTAAACAAAAAAGTCAATAGTTTTTCATTCACAAAATATAGTGATTTATTTTCAATTTATAGTGCAATTTGAATTAAAACTTATATTGATATTTTGATTACGCTATGTTATTATATTAAGTAGGAGATGATATAAAATGAGCGAATGCACACACGATTGTAGCAGTTGCAGTCAAAACTGCTCATCACGTGACCCTAAAAGTCTTATAGAAAAACCACACGAGCTTTCAAAAGTAAAAAAAGTTATTGGTGTTGTTAGTGGTAAAGGTGGCGTTGGTAAATCACTTGTAACCTCACTTTTAGCCGTTTCTATGAAAAGAAAAGGCTTTTCTACTGCAATACTTGATGCTGATATTACAGGCCCTTCAATTCCAAAAGCATTTGGTATTAAAGAAAAAGCTCAGGGAAGCGAACAAGGTATTTTCCCTTGTATGACAAAAACCGGTATTGAAATTATGTCGGTTAATCTTTTATTAGAAAACGAAACTGACCCTGTTGTATGGCGTGGACCTGTTATTGCTGGTACTGTAAAGCAATTCTGGACTGACGTTATATGGAATGACGTTGACTTTATGTTTGTAGATATGCCACCAGGCACAGGCGATGTTCCTTTGACAGTTTTCCAGAGCCTTCCTGTTGATGGAATTGTTATTGTTGCTTCACCTCAGGAATTAGTTGGAATGATTGTTGAAAAAGCAGTTAAAATGGCTTCTCTTATGAATATTCCTGTTTTAGGATTTGTAGAAAACATGTCTTATTTTGAGTGTCCTGATTGTAAAAAACGTCATAGTATTTTTGGCGAAAGCCATATTGACGAAATTGCAAAAGAGCATTCAGTTGATACTGTTTCAAAATTACCAATCAACAACAAATTAGCTGCAGCAGTAGACGCTGGTGCAATTGAACTCTTTGAAGGCGATTGGTTAGATAAACTCGCAGACAAAATTGAAAATTTATAAGTAGGTATTGTTATGAAAAAAGCAGTTAAAAGTTCATTAACTCTTGTTGTAGCATTTATCATGAGTCTGGTAAGTGCAAACACTTCTTTTGCTGCTTTTGTTTTCTACCCTGATTATCATTTAGCGGAGCCTACCAATTATGATGCAGCCTCAGTATCCAGCACGTCTTTAGAAGATGTGCTGGACACCGAGGCTTTTGTTGATTATCTTATAGAGCAGCTTAAAGTGGTTGATTGTACACGTACCATACAAGGAAGCTCAAACCTTTTTGGTTATATTGACATTTCCAAATTTAAAATTCCATATTCAGATGAAATGTGGTCTACACTTCGTTCTTTGATATGGTACAACTCCCCTGAACTTTTCAGAATCTACTCTATGGGCTGTTCAACCTCATCAGGCAATTTTTCAATAATAGCTTTTTCAGAGAATTACACCAAAGAAGAATACACTGTTATGTTAGAAGAAATGTACTCTTCCGCCGAAAAGCTTCTTACAAATATAAAAGGCAACGAAAATTTAACAGATATTGAAAAAGCGTTGCTTCTTCACGATAGACTCGCTCTTTTATGCGAATATGACTACGACAGTTATTTAGCAGGAAACATTCCTGAAAGTTCTTACAATGCTTACGGCGTTCTCGTTCTTAATGACGCTGTGTGCAAAGGCTACGCTTTAGCATACGACTATCTTCTTGAACAAGTAGGTATTGAGTCTGATTACTGCGCATCTGACGATATTAACCACGCCTGGAACATAGTTTACATAAACAACATACCTTATCACGTCGATGTTACGTGGGATGACCCTACGTGGGATATGTCTGGCCGTGTGTTACATAAAAATTTCTTGCGTTCTACAAACGGCATTATTGAAACAGGGCATATAGGCGATGGAAAAACTACAATTGATTATACCTCTACCCCTACTGACACAACCTATGACAACTATTTCTGGCAAGCTTCACAAACGGCTTTCCAATTGCTCGATGATAACATTTACTACTTCAATACTACAAATAAAAACATATACCTGCTCAATTCCATTGATGGTAGCGATGCTGAAATTATAAAAAACTTACCAACTAACTGGAGCCCTTCCGCAAATTCATTTTATTCAACAAGTTTTTCAAAACTTCTTTGTGATGGTAAATTTTTATATTACAACACACCTGATACTGTTATGAGATTTGACCCTGAAACACAAACCGAGGAAGTAATTTTCAAACCCGATTTAGCAATGTATGGCGATTACTACTGGATATACGGATTGAATTTAATGAATGACAAAATCATTTGCGAAATCTATTCTTCACCAAATTTCAATTCCTCTGTAAAAGCAAACTATACTCAGACTGGTGAACTTTATCCAACAATTTTAGCAACAGATGAAAACAGTGTTATTGATAAAGAAAACAACGTAATTTTCTCTGAAAATACTATTTGTCAGAATATAGAAGAAATTTGCAAAACCGCCGAAGATATAACGTATAACGTCGAGCCAAGCAGTAGTTTTGGTGAGCATAAATATTTTGGAACCGGCTCTGTTGTTACACTTTATAAAGATGAAGAAAAAATCGGCGAATACACAATAGTAATCGATGGAGATTTAGATGGCGACAGCGTTTGCGATGCTCTTGATATTGCTCTTGCAGAAATGTCTATAAGTGGAAATAAAATTCCGTCGGCAATCGAGTGCTACGCTGCCAACGGAATGCCTATGGATGAAATTAACATTAATTCATTCCAATACGTAGTTAATACTGCATTAGAGTGAAATTAGTTATCCGAACCAGATATGGTTCAATACAGTCACACTAAAGGATTTTTTATGATAGTTTTACTTGATATTGATAACACCCTGATTGATTTCAATGAATGTGCACGGCACAGTATAATTAAAATTTTCAATGATTTTAATTTACCTTATAGCGACAATGTTTTTAAGACCTTCACAGATGAAAACATAAAAATCTGGAAAAGACTTGAAAATGGCGAGATAACAAAAGCTTATTTAAGAGCTAATCGTTGGAATATTATTTTAGAAAAGCTTGGTATAATAGCTGATGGACCTGCAATTGAAGAACTTTTTGAAAAAGGAATTTCAGAAAGTGCTTATGAAGTAACAGGTGCAAAAGAGATGTTAGATTACCTTTATCCAAAACACGACCTTTATGTTGTTTCAAATGGCTTCAGAGCAGTACAGGAAAACAGATTGAATTTAAGTGATTTCAAAAAATACTTTAAGGGTATGTTTTTCTCAGAAGATATTGGCATAAGCAAACCACAAAAGGAGTTTTTTGATTATTGCTTCAGCCAGCTTGAACACCCCGAAAAAGATGAGGTTATTCTTATAGGTGACAGCATTTCTGCTGATATTATAGGTGGCAACAGTTATAATATAAAAACAATCTGGTTTAACAAAAACAACGAAAAATGCCCTGACAATGTAAAACCTACTTACACTGTCAGAGCATTACAAGAAATTCAGAATATTATTTAATTTTCAAATATCAACAAATCAATATTCTCTTCACTATATTCAATTTGTTTAGACCATCTTTTCACATTATTTATTCTGTCAGTTTTTGAAACAAGACCTTTTTCTACATAGGTTTTTATATCACAAAGCTTAATAAATCTTACTGAAGAAATACAGAAGCTAAGATACTGAGAAAAATCTGCTACATCAGAAAAAACAGTTTTCAAAAGATGTCTGAAAATAATATAACTTAATAATTTTGAATACTTACTATCGCCGTTTGACACTTCGTCGAACGGCTTTTCTTTTTCAAGAATTTCATCTTTATTCTTTTTCAACTCTTCAAAATATTTTGTCCATTCATTATTTATAGGCTCAGTTTTTTCATAAATTTCTAATATTTCGTTATCATTTAAAGGTTTAATTTTTTCACCACAGAATTTTTCTGTCACATTTATTATTTTCTCAATC
>JAZNCY010000110.1:0-2594 GCA_045587825.1 Acutalibacteraceae bacterium | reverse complement strand
TGTAAACTCTGCCTGTGTCACCCAAAGGAGTGCCTACTGGCTCAGTGATACTGAGTCTTATTAATTTGCCTAACATGAAATGAACCTCTTATCTAAAAATAACTAAATCTAAATTATATTATAACTCTTATTGTATTTTCTTGCAATACATTATAACGATATTTTAAGAAAAAAATGGAAATTTTTCTTAAAATATCGAAAATTTAGCATCTCTCAATATTTCTCGAAAGAAATATTGAGAGATGCTACTGTTTTAAAGTTCTTTAAATGTTTTTATGATTTCTGCAGATTTACCACAAGTCATAGCACCTTCTGTGCACTTGTTTACAAAACAGCTCGGACCATAGAAGTTGAAAATGGTAGGGTCTGCTTTACGTAACTTTTTAAGCATATCAACAGCAAAATCTCTTATTTCCCATTGTGCACGATTGCAAGAACGGAGCTTCATAAATAAAAGTAATTCTCTGCCATTAACAGTTGTAACAATATCAACAGTGTTACCGCTTAATTGAATGTAAGCAGAAAGACCCTCAGGGACACCTTTTTCTACGAAATAATCATAAAGCTCTGCGGTCTTTTCGAATGCTTTTTGGTAGCGTTCTAAAAGTTCTGGTTTATCGACTATTGTCTTTGGTAAAATGTATCTTCTTCTGTTTGTAAGAGCGAGTGAAGGAATGCCGATTGATTGCATTCTATGACGTGCAAAGTGAGTAAGACAAGAAAGTGAAACGTTGTTGATTCTGAAAGTGAATGTAACTGCTTCGAGTGGTCTTTGTCTCTTTGAATTTATAACTTCTTTAATGATTTTTGCACATTCTTTTTCGTCGGAAATAATGTTTTCAATCTGGCTTGTTGGTAAGCCTAAAGACTCTATAAGAGCAGCTCTTGCAACACATTTTGAAGCATCTGGAGTGTAGTTGAGAAGCTCAACGTTTTCTTGTGAAGCAATAAGACTGTCATCTCTCTTATATGAAAAATGAGGAACATCTTGAATTGCTGGACGACGTGTTTCAAAATCTGTAAAAATACCAGGAGTCATTTTCTTTGCTTGTTCATAAAGCGAAATGCCAAGATTTTTAATTTCAGGGAATGAAGCACCTCTGCCGTAAATCATCGCATAAAGCATATTGGTGAGTTCACGTGCATTAAGAGTGCAGTAGAAGTTGCTGTAAAGTGAATATGGAAGAATAAAACGAGCATCCTCCTTAGGAATACCCTTATCAATGAAATCGCGGTATTCTGAATAAAGGTAATTCATATGCTCTATGTATTTGTCTTGAATTGATGTTGACTCGAACTTCGGAATAAAGTAGCCAAGTTCACCAAAGTCAACGTATCTTCTTGATTTTACTGTGAAAGAAGCAAGTCTGAATTCAATAACAAACTGTTCAACGAGAACAGAAACGTTCTGGAAAGCTAAATTGAATACTGTGTGTTCAATAGTTGATGTGTGACCTGAACGTGTTACCTTTGAAATAAGATTTGCATTCTTTTCTGCATCCTTAGAAAGCTCAAGGATTTCAAGTGCAGTACCAGGTTGAGTTGAGATTCTGCCAGAAGCAGCAGGAAGCTGTTCTCCAGTATCTGTAAGACCTATAATAACCGCCTTTGAGTTTGTGTTAAATTCGGTAGACATTAAATTACCTCCACACCTAAAATGACATATATTTCATTTATATTATCACATTTTTTTATTTTCTGCAATAGTAAATTACATTTTGGTCTATATCTTGTGTAAGAAAAGTAAAAAAATCGAAAAAACACACAAATATATGGCGTTTATATATTGCTTTTTTTTTGCTAATATGGTATTATTTATTAAATAGTGTTATTATGCCCTTTTGTTCGATTTCTACCCCGAAAAGTCGGTGTTATTTTAGAAAAGAGGTAATGATTATGGCAATTATTAAAAAGGAAGCTTACTACAACTCTTCAACGGGTGTTAACAAAATCAGAGCGTTAATCTGGCTTGATGATGAAGTAGAGCACGTTGGCGTTTTTCAGATTGCTCACGGCGTAAGTGAACATATTGACCGCTATGACCATTTTGCAAGATTTTTAGCAGAGCGTGGTTACATAGTTTGCGGTAATGACCATATCGGTCACGGCAAATCTGTAAATTGTCCTGAAGATTTAGGCTTCACTGCAGAAGAGGAGGGCTTCCGCCGCTTTGTTGATGATATGCACATTCTCTACAACATAATGCATAAGCGTTACCCTGAACTTAAATATTATGTTTTCGGTCACAGTATGGGTTCATTCTGTGCAAGGGTATATGCTGGTACTTTCTCAGAAGATTTATCTGGTCTTATTATCTGTGGCACAGGTCAGGCACCTCAGGGGCTCGAGTTTGCAATTAATTCGTTAAGAGAATTAACAAAAAAAGTTGGCACAAGAACTCGTAACGCAATTATGGGTGGTGCATTAAATAAAGTTTCATCTTTAGGAATTAAAGACAGAACTTCAGATTTAGATTGGTTAAGCTATAACAAGAAGAACGTTGAAGATTATAAAAACGATTCTCTTTGTGGAATTGAACTTACAGTTGCTGGTATGAGAGATTTAGGCTCTATAGCACTTCTTGCGAGTGATAA
>JAZNCY010000109.1:0-7983 GCA_045587825.1 Acutalibacteraceae bacterium | reverse complement strand
TGAAAATGGTCTTATCTTAGAAAGAGCAGGTAGGAATAACGACACAGTTAAATTAATGCCTGCACTTATTATTGATGAAGCAACACTTGAAAAGGGTCTTAAAATTCTTCTTAATGTTGTTAAGAATTTAGTTGAAAAATTATAATAATAGAAGCCGTCAGTAAAAAGACGGCTTTTAGTTTTAGGAGTTTATATTATGCAAGATGTATTTTGTAATTTAAAATTAACAGGACTTGCTTCTTCACTTTGTAATGCATTAGGTGTTGAGTCACCAATGATGAGTGAAAAATCATTAAATGTACTTGACAAATTCACAAAAAACAAAAAAATTGACAGAATTTTAATGTATAACCCAGATGCAGTTGCACTCTGGATTTATGAAAAATATACTGAACTTTTTTCTGATGTAATGTTGAATACACAAGTAACATTGCCATTAAAAACTGTTATGCCATCTGTTACACCAGTTTGCTTTGGCACTATGTACACAGGTGTAGAGCCTTCTGTTCACGGAATTCAGAAATATGAAAAACCAGTTATTAAAACTGATTCTGTTTTTGATGCATTAATCAGAGCTAATAAAAAGCCTTGCATTGTTTCAACCGGTAACGACAGTATGTCAAAAATATTTTTAGAAAGAAATATGGATTATTTTATTGTTGAAACTCCAGACGAAGCAAACGAAAAGGCACTTGAGCTTATTAAAGAAGATAAATATGACTTTATTGCCGTTTATAATGGAAACTATGACGGCACAATGCATAAATTTGGTCCTGAACATGAAAATTCAATAAACGCATTAAAGCATAATATTAATGCTTTTAAAACTTTGGCAGAAGCAGTTAAAGAAAACTGGAAAGGGCATAATACTTTAATTGGCTTTGCACCCGACCACGGTTGCCACGAAATTGACGGTGAGTGCGGTAGCCACGGACTCGAAATGCCTGAGGATATGAATATAATTCATTTTTACGGAGTAATTTAATATGGAGCTTTTAACAACAATTATTGTCTGTCTTTTTGCGGGTATAGGTGCAGGTCTTGGCACAGGCTTTGCGGGAATGAGTGCAGCGGCGGTTATAACGCCAATGCTTGTAACATTTTTAGGAATCCCTGCTTACAGTGCTGTTGGTATTGCTCTTGCGAGTGATGTTCTTGCAAGCGCAGTAAGTAGCTACACCTATGGTAAAAATAAAAATTTAGATATTAAAAACGGCAGTATTATGATGGCGTTTGTTCTTCTTTTTACTGTTATTGGCAGTTACGTTGCAGGACTTTTACCAGACAAAACAATGGGTAGCTTTTCTGTTGTAATGACTATGTTTTTAGGTGTTAAATTTATTGTAAAGCCTGTTATGACAACAAAAGAAAAAATGCAGAGCGTTGACCCCAAAAAAAGAGTTGTTCAGTCAATTATTTCTGGTGCTATGATTGGCTTTATTTGTGGCTTTGTCGGTGCTGGTGGTGGAATGATGATGTTACTCATTTTAACATCTGTTTTAGGCTACGAGTTAAAAACTGCTGTTGGCACAAGCGTTTTTATAATGACATTTACAGCACTCACAGGCTCAGTTAGTCACTTTATAATTGATGGTGATGCACCTGATATTTTAGTGCTTTCTTTATGTATTATTTTTACATTGATTTTTGCAAGAATCGGTGCAAGAATTGCAAACAAGGCATCAACTATTACTTTAAATCGTGCAACAGGTGCTATTCTTATAATTTTAGGCATAGTTGTTTTAGTTGCAGAAAAAATTAAATAAAAAATTAAAAACAAAACCAAAAGGTCGTAGTCAATTAAGACTACGACCTTTTTTAACGTGGAAGTTAATATTGAATTATGATTAACTCATAAAATCATTTTAAATTATTTTGATCTTCTTTCTTCAAGCTCTTTTGTCATTGTTTCAAGAGTTTTCTTGTCGAGATTGTAAATTAATGCAATACCGATGAATTGAACTACTGCACTGAAGAGGTAGAGACCAGCAACTAACCAGCACATATTGTGTGATGTTTCAAAGCTCTGACCGATAGTACCAAGGTCTGAATTATAACCAAGAATACCCATAATATAGATAACTAATGAAGGACCTACGCCCTGTGCAAGTTTTCTGAAGAATGAGTGAAGTGAGTAAACTGTACCTTCTTCTCTTGTTCCGAATTTCCATTCGTTATAGTCAATAGCGTCACCCATCATAGCCCAAGATACGCAAGAGTAAACACCCATACCGATACCAAAGAGAACGAGACCAGCAAGATAAACAATTAAGCCTGTTTGACGATTTTCAAGCATTGGGAATACCATCATAATAGCACCACCAACGATTGAAGCAATAGTACCTGCAACAGAAGCTTCTTTTTTACCGAACTTATTAACAAGCTTTTTAATGAATGGTATAAAGAGAATCATTGGAAGGAAACCAATCATCTGAACAACACCTGACATTGAAGCCTGGTTGAAGTAAGTTGCAAACATAATAGTATTTGCTGTTGTAGCAGATTGCATACCAAGGAACATACCCATAGCAGCAACAGTAGCACCAACTGCAGGACGGTTTTTCATAAACTTACCAAATGAACTGATAATATTTATTTTTCCGCCACCTGCTTCTTTTGTCTTAACTGCATTTTCATCAACACGGATTGTTGTTGTCTTTATCATAAAAATAAATGCAATAAAGCCAATAACACCCATAATAAGTGCAGCAAAGAATACACGTTCACCTAAAAGATTTTCAAATTGTTTACCTGTGAGTGGGTCAAGAACAGGGTCGCCCATTTTATAAGCTTCGCCTGTAAGTGGGTTTGTATGATAATTACCTGTTCCATCATAAGTAACTTTTTGCCAGATTAACATAGGTAAAATGATTGTAGGAAGAATATTACCGAACATTGAACCGATACTTCTCCAAGTTGAAAGCTCTGCTCTTTCACCAGAATCTTCTGTAATAAGAGAAAGCATTGAACCGTAAGGAACGTTAGCAACTGTATAACAAGCATCCCACACAATGTAGCCACCAACAAATAAGCAAGCCTTAACCCAAACTTCTGCATTAGGGAAAGGAAGGAACACTGCAGCACCAGCAAGAAGCAAGCCACAAGCACCTATAAGGATATATGTTTTGAATTTACCCATCTTATATTTGCGTCTGTCATTATCAATAAGACTACCAATAAGCGGGTCGTTAATTGCATCCCAAATCTGAACAAGTAAAAGTAAGCCAGATAAAAGACCAGTTTCCATCATCATGTAAACTAACCAGAATACCTGAACTGTACCTTTGAGAGCAAAGCTCATGTTACAACCAAGGTCACCAGCAGCATAAGCGATTTTATCGCGCATACCGAATTTACGATAACCATTGGCATCTAATTTAGCAGGTTTTTTTGCCATTTTAATTTCTCCTTTACGAGTTGTTTTTATTTCTATTATGTAAAACAGAAATAGTGTAAAGTTCCACAATCACATTATAACTTAATACTTATTTTTCTGTTATGACAATTTTTAGATTTATGGGTATAATTTTTAGAAATAGTTAAATAATAGACAAAAAAATTGTCATTAATTGGGAATTTGTATTAATTTTCACATAATAAATTTTTATTGACATTCCCACAAATAAGGGCTAAAATCTTCTTATATATATATTTAGCAGAAAGCGTGATATTATGAAAGTTTCAACAACTACTTCAAGAATAGCAGATAGATTTGACGTTTTTACATCTTTAAAAATTATTGCAGATGCAGGCTTTGATGCAGCAGATTTTTCTATGTTCTGTATGAATAATGGTAAATATTGTATTCTCAATACAGACGACTACAAAGAGCACGTTTTAAAAGTCAAAGAATATGCCGAAAGCCTTGGTCTCCACTTCAATCAGGCGCACGCTCCCTTCCCTACTATTAAAGAAGATGATGAAGAATATAATAAAGAAAATTTACCAAAAGTAAAAAGAGCTATTGAAATAGCTCGTCTTTTAGGTATTGAAAATATTGTAATTCATCCTGTTGTTTTTAAAGAAAATCAAAAAGAAAAAAATATTGAGCTTTATATGAGCCTTATGGAAGATGCAAAAAAGGCTAATGTGAAAATTGCTCTTGAGAATATGTTTGGCAAAACTAATCCTGAAACAAACAAAAAATTACCTAATGTTTGTAGCTTAGGCGAAGAATTCGCAGAATATTATGACGCTTTACCAAAAGAGCATTTTTCTTGCTGTGTAGATATTGGTCACTGCGGACTTGTTGACTCTACTGCGGGTGAAATGATAAGGACTTTAGGCAACAGAGTAGCGTGTCTTCATACACACGATAATAATGAATATGACGATTTACACTACCCACCATTTATGTTTGACTTAAATTGGGACGATATTGCAAAAGCTCTTGCCGAAATTGATTATAACGGCTACATAACACTCGAGAGTGACTGTGTTTATGACCAGATGCCACTTGATATTGTGCCTTTTATGGCTAAATATATGTGCGAAGCGGCAAAAAAGCTTGGCAGAATGGTTGAAGATTATAAAAAGGAGTTGCAGAAATGAATTTTAACGAAATAGCAAAAAACCGACAATCCTGTCGTTATTTCGATAACACAAAGCAAGTAGAAGATGAAAAAATCAAAGCTATTTTAGAAAGTACTGTTCTTTCACCATCAGCTTGTAATGCTCAACCATATCACTTTACTGTATGTAAAGGCGAAAAAGCAAAAGAAGTTGCAGAAGCAACAAGGGGAATGGGTATGAATAAATTTACTTCTGATGTACCCGTTATGATTGTTATTTCTGAAGAAGCTTATAATAAAACTGCTGGTGTCGGTGCAATTCTTAAGGATAACGATTACCGCTCAATAGATATAGGAATTGCCTGTGCATATTTAACTGCAGAAGCAACTGCGCAAGGACTCGAAACCTGTATTTTAGGTTGGCTTGATGACAAAAAAATCAGAAAAATATGTGACCTTAAACACGCTGTAAGGCTTGTAATTGCTTTAGGTTACCCTAAAGAAAATTATGAATTGAGAGAGAAAAAAAGAAAATCTTTTGACGAATTGGTTACTGTAATTGAATAATTTGAAAGGCTGTTTACTTATTTTAGTAAATAGCCTTTTTTGTTGCATTGTGTAATAAAAAGTGTTATTATATGTGAGTCAAAATGACCTACACTTAAAATGGAATTGGGTGAAATTCCCAAACGGGCACGCCGCCGTGAGTGTTTTTTAATATTCTTCTGCGCTTTTTACCGCAAAAAAGTGGACAAGCCATTGGATTTTTAAATCTGAGAAGGTGAAGAATATAACACGAGTCGAAATACTTTTTATTTGTAGCTTTTCTTCAGGTTTACGGATTTCTATCCACCTAACTCTGCGAGAGCCAGAAAAAGAATTGAAAAAAATAAATAGTGGTAAAACCACAAAGGAGAAAGATAATTTATGAAAACAAAAATTTTCAGTAAAAAATTATTAGTTACTCTTTCAATTGTGCTTATTGCGGTTATGGCACTCGTTATTGCAGGATGTACTAATAACACTCAGGACGAACCAACCACAACAGAGCCAGTACAAACTACTGGTCAGACCTCTGCAATAGTCAAAGGCGAGGGCGAAAATGCTTTTGTTTTTATTGCTGTCGATTTAGATGGCAACAGCACACATTATATGATTAAAACTGACAAAGAAACTGTTGGTGAAGCACTTTTAGAAAATGACTTAATCTCTGGTGAAGATGGTCAATATGGTCTTTATGTTAAAACTGTAAATGGCATCACTTTAGATTATGACAAAGACGGAAAATATTGGGCATTTTATGAAGAAAATGCTTATGCAAATCAGGGTGTAGACCAGACTCCTATAACTGAGGGCAGAGTTTACACATTTAAACCAGAATAATGAAGCTAAAAGTAAAAGAAATAACTGTTTTCGCAATGCTTGGTGCATTAATTTTTGCTCTTAAAAAAGTAATGGAATTCGCACCAAACGTACATTTAGTTGGCGTGTTTATTATTGCTATGATAGTAGTTTATAGAAAAACAGCGTCATATCCTATATATATCTACGTGTTTTTAGACGGACTTTTCGGTGGATTTTCTACCTGGTGGTTTCCATACCTTTATATATGGACCATACTCTGGGGAATAACAATGCTCTTACCAAAAAATATAAATCCAAAAGTAGAGCCAATTATATATATGGTTGTTTGTGCATTACACGGCTTTTTATATGGTACCTTATATGCACCAGCACAAGCACTATTTTTTAACTTAGATTTTAATGCCACAATAGCGTGGATTATTGCTGGTCTCCCTTACGATTTAATTCACGGAGTGAGCAATTTTTTGTGTGGAATACTGATTGTACCGATTATTAATGTTTTAAGAAAAGTGAGCAAAAATTAGAGTATGATAATTCGGAATGCGTAATTTGCGACGCTATAATTAAGAATTAAAAATTGTGGGACCTGCGGTCGGCAATTATAATTAAATAACAAAAAGATAAGTTCTATCATTTAAAGTTCGTAAACTAAAAATGATAGAACTTATTTTATTTAATCGATAAATAATTATAATCGGCTTTGCCCCGAAATTTTTAATTCTTAATTTTTCATTTTTAATTTCAAGACAATTCCGAATTCCGAATTATCTACCCGCTACACTCTTAAGCACTGTACCAATCGTCTGCTCAATGCTCTGTGAGATTGCAGGGTCTAAATTTTTCATATTTCTGTAAAATTTTACTACTTCATCAAATGAGAAGTTGAATTTCGATGAATAATTCTTTTCTAAATTAGTGAAAACTGTTTCAAATGCATCCTGCACTTTTTGAGGGTCTAAATTTTCAAAGCCCACTGTTGTGTTTTCGTGAAGCTGTGTGCTTATATTTGAAATAGTACCACTAACAAAAAATTCACCAAAAATCTTCCAGTTAACAGGGTAGTGCTGAGAAAACGCTAAAGCATCTGTTTCAACAACGTTATAATTATCATTATATAAAAGTACGCCTATAACAGAGCCTGTTGGTAAAACATTTATAAGCTTTTCAGAAAGTTTTTTAAAAGCCAAACTCTCAAATTGTTCTTTTCTTAAACCCGGTCCGTCAAAATTATAAACATTTTTTATTTTTTTATAAATACCATCAGGTGTTTCCATAGCACTGACTATTGCTAAATTACCACCCTTTGAATGACCTACAACATAAACTTCTTTATCTGTTATTTTATGAGCGTTTGTTTTTAAGTATTCGATTGCAAGATTATGTGTAAAGGTAGGGTAAGAGTATGTAACTCTGAAATTTTCAATCCAACCTATAATTGAAGAATCTGTTCCTTTAAAAGACACAACAGTTTTTCCACTCATTCTTATAGTAACTGCGCCAAACTGAGTGTTATCTGTTTTAAGATTTATAAAATTACTGAACGTCATATTTTTATATCTTGCAGAGTTTTTAATTATATCGAGTGCAAGATATGCTGTTCTTACCATTTCACCAGTTTGCTCTGGTACTAGTTTAACTTTTTCTGCCTCAACTATAAATTCTTTAAGAGATTTTTTTCCACTGAAGGTTTCAAGTGGTACATAAACTAAAATAGCACAAAGCAAATTATCTAAATTATTCCAATGAACGTCCATCACTTTAATATCTTTATAATTTTCTAAATAATCTATGATAGTAAACATAAAAAATCTCCTTTCAAAATTTAAACTCCCACTAAAACATATTCAATTTTAGTGGGAGTTATTATTTTTTAGAAACCAATTGGTCTTTCAGAAATTTCAATACAAACAGTAGTAATAAAGAATGCTAAAAGAAAAAGAAGAATAAAGCCTGATAAAACAAGTATTTTTCTTATTCTTTCTTTTTTTTCTGCTACCTTGCTTTCGCCTATAACATATTTTTTTGTACCCATTTTACCAGGGTAGTATTTTGCAAAACCATAATAGCTTTTACGCTTTATTATGTCTTCACTTTTTTCGCTTCTACG
>JAZNCY010000108.1:0-12215 GCA_045587825.1 Acutalibacteraceae bacterium | reverse complement strand
CCAAACTGAAGTGCATTCTGGAATGAAGCAAGGGTATTGAAACCATTGTGAGATACAAGAGCAGTTGCTTCAACTGTACCCGGTACTACCGGACGACCTTTAAATGTTTTCATCTTATTTTGCCCCCTTTGTGATTATGTCTAAAATCTCAGCATCTGTATAATAACGAGAAGTTGTATATGTTCTTAATTTGTTTGAGTTAGTAATAACCGGCATTTTCTTTGCGAGTGGGTTATTCATATACATAAGTGGGCAAATGTAGCTGAGAACTACGCCTGTTGCTTCAAGCTTTGCAGCGTATTCTGTAGCCTTGAATACTTTAACAACTGCAGGAGCAGCAGTAAATACTGTTGGAATAGAAACTTTAGACTTACCACTCTTTTTAAGACCTTCAACAACGTTGTCAGTCCATTCTCTTAATTCAGCGTGTGAAAGGTGTGGGCAACCGATAAAGCAAAGCTTTGGTGTTGCATTCTTATCTTTCCACATAACTGGGTAAGAAGCTTTAACTCTTTCGAGTTCTGCATCGTCAATAACGTAAGTTTGTGCACCCTCTGCAATAAGGCTTTCACCCATTTCAACTGCTTCTGGTGTAAGACCTTCAATGTGATAAAGACCAACTGCACCGTTTGAAGCTGTAGCTGCACCAAAGTTTTTGAGGTATGATTTTGCATCATCTGTTAATTCTGTACCAATCCAGTTTGTAAGACCCTTAACAAAAGGAACGTCCTCCATAACCTTCATACCAATAGCACTACCTAAAACCTGTGCTTCTGGTTTTTTAGTTGTTTTAACTTCTACAATCCAGGTTGCTTTTCTGCCTTCGTCAGTAACAAGACCGAAATATGGAACGTAACCAACGATTGAACCCATAAGCTCAATAATACCTGAGTTACGGTTACAACGAGCACCTAAAACTGAGTTAGCGTAAACAACAGCACTTGACTCAGCCCAAGAAAGAACGTCGCCCTTCTTAGGAATGTTGCCAACTTCGTTCATATAGCAAGTACAAGTATATGACTCGTCATTAAGGAGACCTAACTTTCTGAGTTGTTCATCATAGCTTGCTTGTTTTGAGTACATAAACTTCTTGAAAACAACGTTTTTAAGGAAGTCTGATGGTACTTCTGGAGCAAGAGGTTTTGGGTCAACGCTGAACTTTTGCTTTGACTTAACACCTGCTTCAATAAGTTGTTCCATAAGGTCATAAACAGGAGTCATAACCTTAAGACCGAAGCTTGTTACTAAATGTCCCATTTCGCTTGTAACAGGAATCATTTTTGTAGCACCGAAAGCTTCGCCGTACATAACGAGAGTTTTCATAACTTTCGCCATGGTTTCCCCTTGTGAACCATCAAGAATGGCTTGCTGTTCAGGGGTGAGTTCCATTTTTGTATTCATTTTTTTCAATCCCTTCGGTTGATAATATAAACTATTTTAAATATTTCTCGCACAGCGATACGCTGAACGAACGGCTTCAAATACTCTTGCACTTCTGAAGCTGTCGCCAATATTATAAATTTCTTTAGCTGCCTGAAGCTTCTGGCAATCATAAAAAAGGCTACTGTCAGCTATTGAACCTGCTGCAAGAATAATCATATCTGCCACGAGCAAACGCTCTTTATAATTTTCGCCTATTTTGTTGAAATTGTCAAGAGGATTTTCAACATTTTCTGGTAAAATAGGTTGCCAGGTAACATAAGGTGACGGAACATTCTTATGAACATTCTGAAGAACGTGTACTTTTGTACCTTCTATTGACGTAATTTTTGTGCAATTAAGTATATCTACATCTGCTGCTTCAAGGTAGTGAATTATATGACCACGGTTTGCAGTACAAGCATTTTTCATTATGTACTTATCCATCTCGATAAGCTTCACATCTTTATTGAGTTCATATTTAAGATAATACGCTGTTTCTGCACCAACCACGCCACCACCTAAGACTATAACAGTTCTGACGTCTTTAACGAGTGCCGGATTTTTGAGAACTTCTATTGCAAAATGAACCTTTGCAGTATCAAGACCATTGATTTTTGGTTTTAACTGTTTTGTACCAGTTGCAACAAGAATTGCATCATAGCTTTTGGCTTTTAAAGACTCTGCCTGAGCATTACCCTTAATGAATGTAAAATCAGGATTTCGTTTTAATTTTTCTACAACGTTATAAAGATAAGTTAAATAATTATCTAATTCATATTTGATTTTTGGCTTGCTACCAGGAACTATACTACCGCCGATTTCACGTCTTTCGTAAAGGTCGACAACGTGTCCCCTTTTAATAAGTGTCTCTGCTGCTACAACACCAGCAGGACCAGCGCCTATAACCGCAACGTATTTTTTCTTTTCTGCTTTAGGAATTTCACGTGAATATTCTTCTTCAAAAGCAGTTCGTGGGTTCACTGCGCACTGTGGGTGACCACCCTCAACAAACTCGTTAAGGCACGCTTCCTGACAACCAATGCAAGGTCTTATATCCTCTACCTCGCCCGCAAAGGCTTTATTGCACCAGTCAGCATCTGCAAGTAAAGGTCTGCCGAGCATTATCATATCGCACTTTTCATCTCTTAATGCTTTTTCTGCTAAATCAGGGTAACCTAATTTACCAACTGCAACTACTGGCACAGGAATACCTTTGTTTGATTTAATTTCAAAATCATTGAAGAATTTTTTTACAATTGCTGAAATACTGAGGTAGCAACCAGACGGCATTGAAGATGGTGGATGTGGAAGCCACCAGTTATCATAGCAACCGAGGTCCACGTCAAATATATCTACACCTGCTTCTACGAGATTTTTCATATATCTCAATGTATCAGCAATACTTCTGCCGTTTCTGAACTTTTTGAGTGATGGAACTTCCTCCATCTTCTCTTTATATGTTTCATTTAACATAAGTGACAAATCTATTCGATACATAATAGGATAATTATCACCCACACGTCTGCGGATTTCTTTTACCATATCTATACCGAAACGCTCGTAATCTGCATATTTGCCTATTTTACGGCGATTAAACGCAGGGTTTGTCATCTGCTCTAAAAGATAACCCTCGTGACCGTGAAGGTAAACACCATCTATATTACAAGCCTTTGCATCTGCTGCACCCTGACCTACTCTTTTTATAATTCTTGTTAAAGATAAATCAGAAAGTGGCAAACAAGGGAGTGAGCTCATATACCAGCTTGGGTTAAAAGATGAACTGCGAGGGAATTTATATTGAGTTGTAAGGCATTGTGGATTGCCAACTCTGCCAAGACCTGGTGTTAACTGAATAAAAATATTAGCACCATAAGAATGACACATTGAAGCTAAGTCTCGCCAGGGAGCAAAAACAGTTCTGCTTCTGTCTATTCTTGGAAAATATGAAAGTTCACCTTTTTCTATAAGGGATTTATCAATACCAAATGACACAGGGACTAAGCCTGTTGTAATAAGACCAACTCCACCACGTGCTCTTTCTTCAAAATATTTGAGCATTTTACTATTTGGCTTACCAGTTTCATCGCACATTGAAATGTTACCCATAGGTGCCATTACAACACGATTTTTTATTATAAGATTATTTACTCTGATTGGTGAAAACATTGTGTTATATGGATAAAGGTTTTTTGTCATTTCTGGCACTTCAAAGCCTTTTTTCCACCAATCGCCAAATCTATCGTTAAGCTCTAATAAATTTTTATCAAATCCCAAAAGGTACACCCCTTTTATAAGAATATCCTGATATTTTAAACAAGTATGAAATCCTGTGGTGAGAGCAAAATACCATCAACCGTTACAACAGAATCGTTATAATTCACATAAATGACCTTATTGTAGCCGTAAGTTATTTTATAAACACCTGCTAAAAGTTTTTCGTGAGAAGTAATTTCCATTCCCTGAATTGACTTAAGTGACTTCATTTTTGAATAATACTGTGCTGTGAGCGTTGCATAAGCTCCGTAAGAAAGATTGTTACACTCCTCGTAGGTGAAAAGGAATGATGGCACTGCACCATATTCAATTAATTTTAAAATCGAATTCCAGCTACCATTTGTAACGTTTACAGGCTCGCTACCATAAATAACAGAGCCGTGAAATACCATCTGTAAAAGTGGCACAGTTGTTATACCAAAAGCGTTTTCTTTAGAAGTTACAGTTGGTAAAGCGTAGACCGCCGAAGCATTTTTCATAAGCCACAAGGCAGGTTTATCGAGCATAAGCCCTGAGTTTACTGCTAATGCGCCAACCTTTTCTTTTGTAAACTCAAGCATTTCTTGTCGGTTAAGCTTTTTGTTGCTGTCAGTAAAAAGCAAGAAAGAGGCATCGTTTAACGTTGCATTAAGATTTTCGGTTGATGCCAACAAATTGTAGCCTGAAGAAATATTCTTACCAAAAATTGAAGAATTTGAAATAACGCTTTTTACGTTTTTCTCTGCCATATATGGATAAACGTCATTGTAAAGAGAGGCTTTAACTAAGCCATTAGCACCGCTGAGCGCTGTACCACCCGAAAATGTGTTTATATCTACCCACACGCTACTACGTTTATCGGTTGCAAGCTTTACAAGACTCTCTAAACCCTCGCTACCCCCGAGTGACTTGAGCACTGGTGAAGAATCGACCGAAGCACCTTTAAGACCACCATCTAATGCACCAGAAAATCTCAAAGCTACATTTCTTACACCCTTTGAGTTAAGAAGTGTAATAATTTCTGTTGCATCTTCAAACGTTGTGAGTGGATTTGAAGAATTTGTTTTACTGCCGATTACATTCACAAAGAATGGCAAATCGCCAAAATCGTATGACACATCGTATGAAAGATAATCTTTTTTAATAAATGCATCACGTGCGATTAGTGCTAATGTTGTGTATGAATTAGTCTCAGTATCAGCAAAAATATAGGTTAATGCAATTTCGCCGTCATACTGGTCACCCAGTCTTACCACACTGTTTTCCTCTGTAGAAGAAAATGGAGTAAGAGTAAATTCTGTATAAATATTGCCAGAGCCAACCTTTTTGTGCTTTGTACATTTTATTGTAGCTAACGCTTCACCATCTGAAATAATTACACAGTGAGTCTTTTTCTTCTCTGCTAAAGCATAACAAGGAAGGTATGCGCCTTCTTTAAATTCTTCTATTGTTATATCACTACCATAAACTGGTAAGTCGAATTTAACGTTTTCGGGCATTTCAGTTGACAAATCTATTAATGCACCTGCTCCATCAGGAATTACAAAATGCTCACCATTTAAAGCATCTTTTACAGAAAAAAGACCTGGTAACAACGAGAGCTTCTCAATATAAAGACCATTTGAAAGCTTTATTTCAGCACAATTCACAGAAGCCTTTATATTGCCACTTTCTGTTGTGAATTTAACAGGGATTTCGAGTGAAAAGCCGTTTTTACTAAACCCTTGCTTTGCACCTGAAGCGTCTTTATACAATGAAAATTTAATAGTAAGTGAATTCTTTTCTTCTTCTATTTCAAAGGTTTTAAAGGCTACTGAATTATCTGTAGAATTAAGAATATATGAATTACCAGTATTATCTCTTACAGTGAGATTTAAAACGGCACAAATTTTATCTCGTTTTGCAATTTTGCCACAAGGGGTGAAAAAAGTTTTATTATCTGCTTTTTTAATAGCAATAAAAGCATTTTGGGGATTATAACAAATCGTATTTCCGTAAGTATCTGAAATACTCTCAGTATAAGAAGAAGCATCCTCCTCATACATTGTTTCTTTACTCGTGTAATCAAAGCTTTCTGCCGTGCCCCCCTTTAAAAAGAACACGCCAAAAACAGCAGCACCTACTATAAAGAGAAGTACTACCGTAACAATTATTGCTATTTTAATTTTTTTGCTTAACTTCTTTTTTTCCATTTTCTATCCTTTAAAAATAACTATATAAATTCAACATATATAATACCACTCTTTAAAGCAAGTGTCAAACCTTTAGAATATGTTTATTTTCTTAATTTTTTGTAAATTCTCTATACATATATAACAAAAATTAAAAATACTCTTGTAAAATTCTTTAATATAGTATAAAATAGGTTCGTTATGTGTGTTTTATAAAACACAAAAGCAAAAAAGAAAAGGATGAATTCGAAAATGGCTAATAACGAAATTAAGACAAACGCTGAAATCTATCGTGAACAGCGTAAAGAACGTCTTGAAAAAGCTTCAAAGAAAAAACATTCAGCAAAAAAGGATAAGGCTGTAAGAATCATTATTAAAACTCTTGCTATTATTCTTTGCGTTTCTCTTGTTGGTTGGTTTGCTGGTAACCTTCTTCTCAACGTTTTCAACGTTCCACAAAAGGTTCTTTCAGTTTCAACTTATAACGATGAAAAGCTCACAGGTGCTGAATACAACTACTACTATATGTCACTTTACAATCAGATTTATCAGATGGCTTACGAGTATGAGAGTATGTACTCAAGCTATGGCTCAGGTTATGGTGCATATTTCACAGGCTTTGATATGTCTAAAGACCCTGCAGAACAGGATTACCCTTATGATGATGCTCCAGAATCAGTTAAAACCTGGGGTGACTACTTCAAAGAAATGGCTTCTACAAGAGCTTTCTTAATGAACGCTATGTATGAAAAAGCTAACAGCGAAGAAGCTAAAGAATTAGGCTTTGAGCTTACAGAAGATTTAAAGAAAGAAATCAAAACTGAAATTGATGAAACAATCAAATCACTTTCAGACAGTGCAAAAGAAAATGATTTTGCTTTAGATAACTACATCGCTCGTGTTTGTGGTGAAGGTCTTTCAGAAAAATCTTACAGAGCATTACTCGAAAAAGATTCTGTTGCTCAGCACTACCTTACTTGGTACCAGGAACACTTAACAACATCTTACTCAAAAGCAGACGTTGACTCATACTTCGCAGAAAACAGATTAGACTTTGTTACTGCAACTGCAAGAATCTTCACAGTTTCTTACGCTGAGGCAGAAGAAGGTTCAGAAGACCCAGTTTACACAAAAGAACAAGCAAAGCAAAGAGCTGAAGAATTCAACTCTAAAGTTAGTTCAGAAAGCTCATTCATTGAAACTGCTAAACAATATGCACCACCATCAATGGCTGATGCTTACGCTTCTGAAGCAGCTACACTTGTAGAAAATGCTCACGCTGCTGACGTGTCTTCAAGCAAAGCTGTTACAGACTGGCTCTACAGCACAGAAAGAGTTGTAGGTAATAAGGCTGTTATTGAAGATAGCGAAAGCGAATGCTACTTTGTAATTTACGTTGTAAAACCTGCATCCCTCGATGAAACTGTTGCTAACGCTTCTGTTCGTCACATTCTCGTTCAGGTTGAAACAACAGACGCTGAGGGCAACGCTCTTGACGAAGCAACTATTGCTAAAAATGATGCTGATGCAAAAGCAAAAGCTGAAGGACTCCTTCAGACCTGGAAAGATAACGGCGCTACTGAAGAAGAATTCATTAAGCTTATTAAAGACAACACAGACGATACCGCTTCAATTGAAACAGACGGTCTTTATGATGACGTTTCTGCAGGTGGCAACTACGTTGCAGAATTTACAAACTGGGCTATTTCTCCAGAGCGTAAAACTGGCGATGCTGAAATCGTAAAAACAGAATTTGGTTATCACTTTATGTACTTCGTTGAAGCTTCAGAATATCAGGCTTGGGAAAACGAAGTTCGTGAAACAATGGCTTCTAATGACTACAACGAATTAGTTGACGGCATTTATGAAGATATTGAAGAAAAAGCAGAAAAGAATGACACATTCTTAAAATTCTTCTCAGACAGACTTCAGGAAACAATTTCAATGAGATATTAATTAAATGCAAAATTAAAAATGCAGAATTAAACTAAAAAACAAACCCCCGAAACGATTTTAAAAAATCGCTTCGGGGGATACTTTATATCATCATATTTCTAAAAAATCTTTCAGAATTATTATAAAACAAATCATCAATTAAATTTTTTGAATAGCCATCTTTTAACAAAGCATCATAAACTTCATTCATACTTTCTAAGCCATTTATTCCATCTGTAATTGCACAGCCATCAAAATCACTGCCAAGTGCAATTATATTTCCACAGCCTTTATTTAAAAGATAATCTAAGTGTATTTTTAAAGCGTCAACGCCTGTTTTATTATCGACGTCTAAAAATTCTTTATAAAAGTTGAGACCTATAAGCCCATTTCTTTCTTTTATAACTTCAATTTGCTCATCAGTAAGATTACGCTTTCTGCCTGCATTAGTTTCTACTATATCGGGGTTTGAGTGGCTTGCTATAAATGGTAGAGTTGTGTTTTCTGCAACGTCAAAAAAGCTCTCACGATTAAGGTGTGAAACGTCAATTACCATTTTTAGTTTTTCCATTTTCTTTATTACAGTTTTACCAAAATCGGTAAGTCCACCATTTTCACAGAAAGCACCAGAAGCAATTTCATTTTCGGCATTCCAGGTAAGAGTAAGAATTCTTACACCTTTTTCATACGCTTTATAAAGATTTTCTATATCGCCCGCTAAGGCGGCGCCACCCTCAATAGCAAGAATTGCTTTTACTCGTTTATCATCCTTTTTAGCATCGTTGAAGCTTACAATCAAATCTTTATTTATCTCAAGCTCTTTGTGGTAATAATTACACACGTTATTGAAATAATCAGTTGCGGATTTTCCACGTAATTCATCAGGAATCCAAATAGCAAAAACTTGTGTATAGTTTTCTATCTCTTTTGCTTTTTCTAACGAAACATCAAGCCCCGAGTGTCTTAAAGGCAATTTGTTTTTGTAGCACTCGCCTATTGTATCACAATGCAAATCAAATAGCTTCACATTAAAACGCCCCTTCAATATGATTAAGGCTTACCACTTTGTTTTCGTTTACGATAATTTCAATAATATCGTAACGTGGCTGTTTTTTCACCTTGTATCTATTAATATATACAAGAGCACTACCCTCAATATTCTTTTCTTTATGAAAGTCTACTGCACTGCTTGGTGGAAGCATGGCACCCTCTGTTCTCGTTTTGACTTCAATAAAACAAATATTATCTTTAGTTTCGGCTATTAAATCAATTTCACCAACATAGGTTCTGAAATTGGCAGTCATTATTTTGTAGCCCTTGCTTCTTAAATATCTTGCCGCTTCTTGTTCGCCAAATGCACCTAATAATCTACTGTTCATCATTCACCTAAAATCTTTTTTAAGAATGTTCTTCTGTGTACCTTTGACACGCCGTATTTTTCAATCATTTCATAATGAAGCTTTGTACCATAGCCTTTATGCTTGCTGAATTGATATTCAGGGTATTGTTTATCAATCTCTAACATAAATCTGTCACGGCTGACTTTTGCAATAATAGAAGCCGCCGCAACTGAAATGCACTTGCCGTCACCTTTTACTATTGTTTCTTCTTTAACGCCTGTTTTTGGGTATTGGTTGCCATCTATGTATGCAAAATCAGGTTTAATACTTAAACCCTCTACAGCTCTTTTCATAGCTAAAAAAGTTGCATTTAAAATATTGATTTCATCAATTTCTTCTTCAGTTGCAATACCAACGCTGTAACTTAAAGCATCTTTTATAATATCGTCGTAAACGGCGTCACGCTTTTTTTCAGAAAGCTTTTTAGAGTCATTTAAAACTGGATGACTGTAATTCTCTGGTAAAATTACCGCTGCTGCAAATACCGGCCCTGCAAGTGGACCACGCCCCGCTTCATCTATTCCACAAACTACCTTGTAGCCATTTTCGTGCGCCTGAATTTCGTAACTATAATCTAACATAATATTCTCCTATAAAATAAAAAGAAGTCGGATTTTTGTCCGACTTCTATTTTACTCGTATTCTCTTGGATATTCAAGAGTTAATTTACCTAATTTTCCCGCTCTGTATTCATCTAAGAGAATAACAGATGCTCTCTCAAAATCTATTTCACCACCAGAAATTAAAAAACCACGTTTTCTGCCAATCATCTCTAAGATTTCGTAATCCTCTTTGTCAGTAAAATCGGTGATTTTAAATCTCTCGGTAAGTCTTTCAGAATAATCAGTTTTTAAAACTGATATAAGCTTTAAAGCCAATGTTTCGCTATCTAAAATTTCATCTTTTACAGAACCTATAAACGCTAATTTATCGCCAACCTTTGGGTCATCGAACTTAGGCCACAAAACACCAGGTGTATCTAAAAGCTCAATTCCATTACCAACTGCAAACCAGCTGTTACTTCTTGTAACACCAGGCTTGTCGGCAACCTTGGCACGATTACGCCCCGCCATTTTGTTTATAAAAGATGATTTACCTGTATTAGGAATACCAACAACCATAACTCTTAATGGTTTTCCAACCATACCCTTTTCGGTATTCTTCTGTATTTTGTCTTTTAAAATTTCACGAACAAGTGGCAAATATGCATTAAGTGATTTACCTGAACGGCAATCAACAGGAAGTGCATAGATTCCTTTTGATTTATAAAACTCAACCCATTGTTTTGTTGCATTTTCGTCTGCAACATCACATTTATTGAGAAGAACCACTCTTGGTTTGTTACCAATCATTTCAGAAAGTTCTGGGTTTGATGAGCTCATTGGAATTCGTGCATCAACAATTTCTGTCACTAAATCGACAAAAGGCAGACTTTCTTTAATGAGTCGCCTTGTTTTTGCCATGTGACCAGGGAACCACTGAACTATCTGGTTTTGTGTATCAGTTTTTGGTTGTTCAGTTTTTTTAGTGTTTTTCTTAAAATTTTTATTACTCATAATCATAAATATCAGAATCGCCAAATGGCAGAATTCTTAACATCGCTCTACCTAAAATATATCTTTCATCAACTGCACCAATAAGTGTTGAACGTGAGTCAGTTGAGTGATTTCTGTTGTCACCCATACAGAATAAATGCCCCTCTGGAACTGTATATGGGAAAGTTATATCATCACTATTCTGTAAAATAAAGCTTTCGTTTATATATGGCTCTTCTAACGCTACGCCATCAACGAAAACAGTAGATGAACCGTAGTCAATATCTACTATCTGACCACCTGTTGCAATAACACGCTTAATAAGTGGCTCGTTAAAATAGTTCGGCTCTGTAATAACAACTATATCACCATAAACGTATTCATCCTGCTCCATAGTAATAAGCCAGTCATTTTCAAAGAGTGTGCTTTCCATTGACTGACCTTTTACGCCTACAAGACGGAATACAAAAGTGAAAATTAAAGCAATTATTATAAAAGCCACCATTATTATAGAAGCAAAATCATAAACGTTAAGATGAAATTGCTTCTTTTTATCTTGGGTATCGGCTTCTGTTGTTTTTTTGTTTTTTGTAGCTTCAGTATCGACTTCAGTTACAAGGCTTTCAGCTGTTGCTTCTTCAGTTGCGGTTTCAGCAGACTGCGCTTCTTCAAGAGTAGTTTCTGCTTCAAGTGACTCTACAAATTTTTCGATATCTGACGGCATATTACTCTACCTTACCTTCACCTAACGGAAATAATCTGAATAAAACTTTACCTACAATGAAGCGTTCGTCGATGCAACCGATTTCTGTTGAACGGCTGTCGAGTGACTCTGCACGATTATCGCCAAGAACGAAAACACAGCCTTCTGGAACTGTTATAGGGAATGCAATATCAAACTGCTGAAGTGTTAACGAATCGGTGTACTCCTCTTCCTGACCATTAACTGTTACAACGCCAGTAGTGAAGTTTATATCTACCTTATCGCCACCAACGGCAATAATTCTTTTTACTATTGTTTCTTTGATTCCTGCGGCACCTGAAAGAACAACGATATCGCCTCTTTGTGGTTCATAGCCTGTTGCTGAAATTACGATTTTATCGCCATTGCTTAAGGTTGGCATCATTGAACGACCACTTACGTTAACTATTCTGAAGAATAATGTGAAAACAATTGTAATTACAAGTAATGCTGCAACAATTGGCTCAAGAATATCAAAAACGCTCATTTTTTCAGAGTTTTTTTTGCTTCTTTTCTTTTTCTTGCCCTTTACATCGTCCTGGAAATTATAATTCAAGGTTGTTTCTTCTGCTTTACTCATTATTCTGCCACCTTTCATATATAAAAATAATAATCATATTAAACAATGAGGGGCAGATTTTCACCTGCCCCACGTTTTGTTTGGCATTAGCCAATTTTTTCTTTAACCTTAGAAGCCTTACCAACTCTGTCACGAAGATAATAAAGTTTTGCTCTACGAACTTTACCGTAACGAACA
>JAZNCY010000107.1:0-4814 GCA_045587825.1 Acutalibacteraceae bacterium | reverse complement strand
AACTCGCTATATGTAACCATTGCACCGCCCCCTTTCTCAAGAGGGCGAAAGTGCCCTCTCATAAGAGGACAAACCGCCTACCGCTGTAGATTAACCTTATTTCTCGTACACAATACCACAAAATCAAATATTTTTCAACAAAATTCAATATTTACACGCTTTTTCCTATTGTATTTTTATAAAAAAAAGAGTATATTTATAAGGTATATGATATTTTCTTGTAAATTGGTGGTGACGAAATGACTAAGAGGCAGAAAGCAGTAGAAATTTGTAAGCTTTTAAAGCAAGATTACCCAGAAGCAATTTGTCAATTAAATGCCGAAACGCCTTTTCAGTTACTCGTTGCAACAAGACTTTCTGCACAATGTACTGATGCGAGAGTCAATTTAGTAACTCCCGCTCTTTTCGAGAAATACCCAACCGAAAATGAATTATCAGGAGCTGACATTAAAGATATTGAAACTTTAATTCATTCCTGCGGATTTTACAGAGCAAAGGCTAAAGACTTAGTCGGTATGGCAGAAATGGTTAAAACAAAATACAACGGCGTTTTACCAGACACTATTGAAGAATTGACTTTACTCCCTGGTGTTGGCAGAAAAACTGCAAATTTAATTGTTGGTGATGTTTACAAAAAGCCAGCCGTTGTTGCGGACACTCACGTTATAAGAATCACCAATCTTTTAGGTCTTGTAAACTCAAAAGACCCTAAAACTGTAGAATTGGAGCTTAAAAAAATTCTTCCACCCGAAGAAAGCAACGATTTCTGTCACAGAATTGTTTTACACGGTAGAAAAGTGTGCATAGCACGCAGGCCAAAATGTGACGAATGTATATTAAATGAAATTTGTAAATACAACAAAGATAACAAGAAGGTTAAAGAATGATTAAAAAGATTACAGCACTCTCGCTCTCTTTAATAATGGTAGTAACACTTTTTTCTGGTTGCTCACTTTTTAAGAATGCAGAGTTTCATATAGGATTTATTGACGAAATAGAATCACTTGACCCACTAAAAGCCACAGGTGATGCAGAAACTATGTCTGCAGCAAACTGCTTTGAGGGACTTTTAAAATTCAACCAGAATGGCGAAATTGTTCTTTCTGGTGCTACAAAATATTCTATAAGTGGTGATGGTTTAACTTACACATTTTCACTTAACCCAAAAGCAGTGTGGTATGTAGCAGAGCTTAACGAAGGCATTTTAAACGGAGCTGATTTTGATAACAGAGTTACTGCACACGACTACGTTTACACTATAAAAAAGGTAATTAAAGAAAAACTTAAGGGCTACGAAAACTACTCTTATATAAGAGGCGTAAAAGAATATTACGAAGGCGTAGGCGACTTAGACTCTATTTTAGTTACTGCTCTTGACGATTTCACATTAGAGATTATTTTAGTGGAGCCACACTCAGAAATTTTAAGCACATTGGCAGAGAGCTCAGGCGCACCATCAAGTGAAAACTTCATGTCACTCGCAGAAGGTGTTTACGGCACAACTGCTTCTACAATTATCTGTAATGGTCCTTATTATATTGCCGAGTGTAACAAAGGTAAAACACTTATATTAAAAAGAAATCCTAAATATAAAGGCAGAACAAGAGCCGAAAATGCACAAATTAATTTCAAACTTGAAAAAGCACAAAAGAACGTTGTTGCGGGCTTTGCTTCTGACAGTTACGATATTCTTTTAACAGACAGTGCAAACAGAATTGAAAACCCTAACGGCAAAATTGCACCAGTTACAAATACTGTGTGGGGTATTGTTTCAAACTGTTCAAAAGAAATAATGAAAAACGAAAATTTAAGAAAAGCGCTTCTTTCTTCTATTGATTACTCAGTTATTTCCACACCAAGATTTGCAACTGGTATTGCAACTGGTGTTGTAGCGCCAGACTACCTTGTTACAACAAGGCATTACAGTATGTATTCTGTTGATAATGTCGGTTTTGACACAAGTGTTGACAAAGCAAACGAATATATGGTTTTAGCTTCAACACAAATTAAAGAAGCTATTAACCTTACAATTTATGTTCCCGACTCACTCGAAAACTCAATGAAAATAATATGTGATGGCTGGAAAGATTTATTTGGTTCAAACATTACCACAACTATTGTTACATTCAATGAAAACGACTACGAAGCAGTAATTGAAGAAAACAATTATCACCTTGCTATTTTGCCTATTCTTTCAGAATCTTCAACAGCAGTTTCAGTTTTACGTAGCATTCATTCTGCGCCTTGTAATTTTACAGATAACGCTTACGAATCACTTTTAAGAGCAGCTGAGGTTTCTTTAAAAGAGCAACAAAAAGCAACTGCTATTAACGAGTGTGAAAAATACATAGTTTCAAGTGGCGTTGTTGTGCCCCTCTATTTAGCATCAAGCGATATTTACTTAAATGATGGCGTTACAGGTATTTATAACACTACTGCTAAAAACGCTGTTTACTTTAACTTAGGAGATAAAAAGAGTGCAAACTAAAACAACTTTTCAAAAAATATACTTTTATATTTCTCTTATAATTGTTCTTTCACTTTTTGTTTTAATCTTTTGCCTTTCACACCAGAGCGGTGAAGAGTCTACTGAAACAAGTGGTTGGTTTACTTCCCTTTTAAATTTTATATTCCCGTTTGAGCTTACCGAGGATTTCGTAAGAACAATGGCACACTTTTCAGAATTTGCGTGTCTTTCATTCTTTATGAACAATCTTTTTGTTTCTTTCAAAGACAAGCTTACGCCAATTCTCGCTTGTGCATTATCATTTTTCTATGCAATAACCGACGAAATCCACCAGATATTTGTACCTGGCAGAGCGTGTCAGTTTTTAGATATGATGGTAGACCTCGGTGGTATAGTTTCGGGGATGGTAGTTTATGTAATTATCTACATACTTGTAAGAAAAATCACATTAAAATTAAAAATTAAGAATTAAAAATTAAAAATTCCGGAAACGCTTTGCGTTTGATTGTAATTATCAGTGAATAAAAATAAATTCATCCTATCATTTTTAGTTGATATTTAAACCAAAAATGATAGGATACTTTTATTTTTATTCGATTTATAATTGCCGACCGCAGGTCCCACAATTCTTAATTTTTAATTTTTAATCCTTAATTCTTAAAAATGCATTCTGCATTCAAATCTTATCTACCAAGCAATGTATTAATCTCCGCCTCAGTATTCTTTGCCCAATCATACTGCTCCATATATTTGCCAAAATACTTTGTGCCGTCTTTTGTATTCACTAAGTCATAGTAATCGCAGTTGAAGGTTGTTTTGTCAACGCTTCTCTGGTTACGGCTGTCAATAAGCATTTCTGAAACGCCAGCCTCTTCAAGAGTAGTTCTTAAAGATTTTAAAACCTTTCTGAAAAGTGACTGAACAGTTTCGTTATATTCTCTACCTTCCCAAAGAATGCTTACAGCTTGTTCTGTACTTACAGTACCGCCGTTTCTGTCAATAAGAAGCGCCAAAAGTTCTTTTGATTTTGCACTTGAGAATGTGAGAGACTTGCCATCAACAAAAACATCAAAGTAACCAAAAGTCTTAACAAAAATATGGCTTGTAACTTCAACGTCTTTAACAAGTAATGCCTTGTCATAAGCTTGTCTTATTCTTTCAGGCTCATAAGGTTTTAAAACGTAGTCAACAGCATCTGCCTTAAACGCTTCAAGAGCATATTCAGAATAGCCTGTTGCAAAAATGATTCTTGTATTTTTAGAGGTTTCTTTAATTCTTCTTGCAAGTTCAATTCCCTTGATAACTGGCATTTCGATATCTAAAAATGCAATATCAACCTTGTTGCAGGCAACAAAGCCCAATGCTTCTATCGGATTATTGAATTTTACAATATCATCTGTAATACCAACTTCTCTACAGGTATCTTCAAAATCTTCCAATGCGAGAAATTCATCATCTACTGCCATTATTAACATTCTTCTAACCTCGTTTCATCATTTTTAGGAATTTTAACAAGAACCTTAGTACCTACGCCCACTGTACTTTCCACCTCAACAGTAGCTTTAAGCATTTCTCTTAGTCTTGTTTTTATGTTATTCACACCAACGTGTGAACGTTCATCGTTTTCATCTGGTTTCTGGTTTACATCGAAGCCTACGCCATCGTCTGTAATATCAACGTAGAAGAACTCTTCATCGTCATAAGTTTTAATTGTAACTGTACCGCCCTCAGGCTTCTGATTTATACCATGTTTAATAGCATTTTCAACTATCGGCTGAATTGTAAGTGGTAAAATTACAAAGCTCTTACAACCAATATCATAAACTACGTTAAGCCTGTTGCCAAAACGATGTTGTTCAATATCTGTATAGTTTGCAACGTGGTCAAGCTCTTTTTCTACTGGTAGCGGTGTTTTCTGTGTTAAAGAGTCCATATTAGCTCTTAAATATTTTGAAAACTTAACAACAACCTGTTCTGCAGTTTTCGGGTCTTTTTTAATAAGATATTTAATAGTATTAAGCGCATTATATAAGAAATGTGGCTTAATCTGACTTAACATAAGTCGCATATTAATATCTGCAAGTTCTTCTTTTAACTCTGCAGCGTGTTTTTCTGCAACATACGCTTCACCGATTCTTACAATCTGAACCAAAAGAACTATAAGAATAAATATTGTACCTGCAACAGGGAACACGAATTCAACATTTTTAGAAATATAACCATTAATAAAGTAGTTATCTATAACAAGGCTTGCTACAAGAATACACGTTGCAAGTAAAAATGGTATTGAAAAGCGTTTTTTCTTTGCAACTTCAACTGAAATTTTATAAATAAGATAAACATCTAT